>JANNHN010000450.1:0-3279 GCA_031404395.1 Betaproteobacteria bacterium | reverse complement strand
GCTGGCGGTGTTGATTTTCTCTTCCAGTTGCTTGTTCCGGTGCAGGGTCGCAGCCAATTCCTGGCGCAGCCGCTGCGTGTCATCACGCAGTTGCTGGTTGGTTTCGACAAACTGCGTGAGCTTGTCCTCAAGCGCCTTGAGCTCGGCTTCCATGCGCGCACTATAGAGGGGAAAATCTCGATGGGTCAACCGTTAACGCGCGATTTTGAATGTAGATTGGCATGACTGCGGCTGGCCGGTGCAGCGCTGCGGCGCCAGGCAGATGCATTGTTTGACCGCTGCCGCTTCAATGGCGCAGATAATTGTTAACTGTTTGATTTATATATAATTATATTATTCCGGCGGCATGAGACTGTCGGGTAGAATTCGCCCTGTCCAGGACGAACCGCGACCGCAAGCGGGACGGCCAGGACGCGTTTCAGGTGTCGGGCCGCTGAGAGTTAGCGGCCCGGTGAAACGGGAAACAGGTGCGGCCCCCACGGGCCTATTCCTGTGCTGCCCCCGCAACGGTAAGCGACCGGCATTCAGTGCAACGAATGCCCGGTGACGTCTGCAGCCACTGTGCCGAACGGCATGGGAAGGCGGCGTCACTGCCCTCGCAAGCCCGGAGACCGGCCTGTCACGACAGTCGGAAACAGTCGCGTGAGGGCGACGATCCGGTGCCGTTCGGCATACGCATCGCATCCCTTCAGCGTTGTTTCCTTGTTTCGGTTTCACGCGCACGGCGGGTGCGCAAAGCAAAGGAAATGAACATGAAGAGCACCATCATCGCCGCGGCGCTGGTCGTCGCGGCAGCAGTACCTGCACAGGCTGCCGGCGCTGAGCCTCCGGACAGCCAGTTGGCGCCGGTAGTCGTTACTGCCACGCGGTTTCCCGACATCCAGCGCCAGTTTCCGATCGGCGTGAGCGTCATTACCGAGGCCGACATTCGCAACAGCACGGCGAGCACAGTGCCTGAATTGCTGCGCATGCTGCCCGGCGTACAAACACGCGATCTGTCGGGATCCCCCAACCTGCAAGTCGATCTGCGCGGCTTCGGCATTTTCGGCGATCAGAACACGCTGGTGCTGCTCGACGGCCAGCGCATCAGCGAGAACGAACAGGCCACGGTCAACTGGTCGGCAATACCGCTGGCCGCCATCGAACGCATCGAAGTCATTCGCGGCGGCGGTGCAGTGCTCTATGGCGCCGGCGCTACCGGCGGCACGATCAACATCATCACCAGGGCGCCTGTCGCCAATCAGCGCAGTGCTTTCATCGAAGCCGGCGCAGCCGGTTATCGCACGCGGGATGTGAGCGCCGGGGCCAACTTTGCCGGTGAGCACACCGGGCTGCGCTTCACTGCAACGCATCGCGAGAGCAATAACTATCGCGACAACAATGCCCTGCGCATCGACAGTGCGCAGCTCGATGTGCGCCACACCGGCAAACGGGGAATATTGACGCTGAAGGCCGGAGCCGATGATCAGCGCTCCGAGCTGCCAGGATCCATCAGCGAAGCGCAGATTCAGGCCAATCGCCGCCAGGCAGCATTGCCGGGAGATTACGCGCTGCTGCGCAGCGGTTATCTGAACCTCGGCGGCGCCATGCCGATAGGCACGGCGGAATTTGCCGCGAACCTGTCGTATCGCGAAAAAGACACCGATGCGGCGTTTTTTGTCTCCACGCCATTCCGCAACAATGTGCAAACGCAGGTGCGCCACTGGCTGTTCACCCCGCGCGCGAAGCTGCCCTACAGTTTTGGCGGCGCCACGCATACGCTGGTGGGCGGCGTCGACATTGAGGATTGGGATTTTCGGGGTGTTGCCGGCCCGTCTGTTGTCGGCCGTCCGGACGCTACTCAGCAGGGCGAAGCTGTTTATGCGCAGCACACCAGCGTATTTTCCGGCAGCACCTCGCTGGCCCTGGGCGTGCGCGGTCAGCGCGCGACCTACGGCGTCGAAGATGCAGCCAATGCGGCCGCGCGTGCGGAGCGCCAACGCAATCTTCATGCGCATGAGATCGCACTGCGCCAGCCGCTGGGCGGCCTATGGGCGGCGTACGGCAAAGTGGGCCGCAGCTTTCGCCTGCCCAACGTGAATGACAACTACAGCCTGTTCACGGCGACAGTGGCATTGCTGGAACCACAGACGGCGCGCGACCGCGAAATCGGCGTGGAGGCTGCGCGCGGCTCATCGCGATACCGGCTGGCCTTGTATGAAATCGAGTTGGACAATGAAATTGTCTTCGACCCCGTGACCTTTACCAATCGCAACCTGCAGCCGACACGTCGCCGCGGGATTGAAGCTGAAGCGCGGTGGCAGCTCGCGCGCGACATCAATCTCGGCATCGGTTATACCTATGCCGAAGCCGAGTTCCGTTCCGGCAACTTTGGCGGCACCCCCATTGCCGGCAATGATGTGCCGCTGGTGCCGCGTCATGCGCTGAACATCGCCGCCGGCTGGCGGATAGCGCAAGGGCTGCGCCTCGACGGTCAGTTGCGCCATGTCGGCGCACAGCGCTACGACGGCGATGAGCTCAATGCGTTCAACCAGAAAATGCCGGCGTACACCGTAGTCGACCTGAAGCTGGGCCATGACCAGGCCCACTGGCGTTTTGCCGCCGGCGTGCGGAATCTGTTCAACAAACACTATTTTTCGTATGGCGTGTTCACCGGATTCCCGACCTACGCTGCGCTGCCGGCGCCGGAACGCGCGTTTTTCGTGACGGCGCGACATACCTTTCAATAAAGTCGCTTGAAGCAATCACCGTAAAAGCCGTGCTCTGCGCGGCTTTTCACCAATTACTCAGTAGTTGATAAATAGAGCGACAATTGTGGGACTTTTTAGCGTGTCCGCGTGGGCACGCTGCGCTTTGCCCACCCTACGTGCTGTCGCCTATGTTGGCGACTGCTGAGTAACAGGGCCTCATAAAATGACCGTTCACCCTTCGACACGCTCAGGGCGAACGGTCATTTTGCGAGCCGTTCGTGGTGAGCTTGTCGAACCATGAACTGCGCCCCGTCCATTTTGTCGGGCACCCTAAGAAAAGCTCATTAATTATCAAAAGTCAGTAGTGTCTCAACGTTTTTCAATACGCAGGTTGGGGTTATTTGACAAAATTTATTTTAAATATTATTTATCATTTAATTATTTATTATAATGTTATTTATTTAAAAAAAAAAAATGTTGTTGGGGTATATTTACTTGACCATCAGTGGTCCTGGAAAAACCTCTGAATAAGTTGTTGAGTAACGGCAGTAGTACTATGTGTTGTGTGGGTCAATGGAGTCAAAATCAG
>JANNHN010000449.1:0-9409 GCA_031404395.1 Betaproteobacteria bacterium | reverse complement strand
TTTGCGGTGCCGTCGGGCAATTTCGGCAATATTTTCGCCGGCCATATTGCACGCAGCATGGGCCTGCCGATCCGCCGGTTGATTCTCGCGTCCAACGAAAACGACGTACTCGACGAGTTTTTCCGCACCGGACATTACCGTGTGCGCAGCGGGCGTGAAGTGGCGCAGACCTCGAGTCCGTCAATGGATATTTCGAAGGCATCCAATTTCGAGCGTTTTATTTTTGATGTCGTCGGACGCGATCCGGCGGTGGTGGTGCGGTTGTGGCGCGAAGTGGAGGAGGCAGGCGGTTTCAGTCTTGGTGAAACGCCGTATTGGAAAGACATCGGTCGCCACGGATTAGTGTCGGGGCGCAGCAGTCATGCCGAACGTCTGAAAACGATCCGCACGGTGCATCAGCGTTATGGCGCGATCATTGATCCGCATACTGCGGACGGCGTCAATGTCGGATTACAGCAGCGTGAGTCCGGGGTGCCGCTGATTTGTCTGGAGACGGCATTGCCGGCGAAATTTGCCGAAACCATCCGCGAGGCGCTGGGACGCGATCCGCAAGTGCCTGCGGGTTATGAGGGTCTGGAAAACCGCTTGCAGCGGGTCGCGGTGATGGATCCGGACATTGAGGCGGTCAAGGCGTACATTACCACCACACTTGAAAATAATAAATAAAAACAGATAGTTACAGTTTTATCCGGATGACGTAAAGCGCATCGACAGGTCGACCGCAGCCACGTCCTTGGTCAGCGCGCCAATCGAAATGCGATCGACGCCGGTTTCGGCGATGGCGCGCACGTTTTCCAGAGTGATGCCTCCCGAAGCCTCCAGTTGTGCGCGCCCTGCAGTCCAGGCCACTGCTACACGCATCTGTTCCAGCGTCATGTTGTCCAGCAAAATCATTTTTGCTCCGGCATCGACGGCGACCTGCAATTGTTCCAGCGTTTCCACTTCAATCTGTACCCATGGCGCCTGCGTTGCCAGCGCTGCTGCCGCGGCCAGCGCGGGGCGTATGCCGCCTGCCGCTGCAATGTGATTTTCCTTGATCAGAATTGCATCCCACAGTCCCATGCGATGGTTCATGCCGCCACCTGCGCTGACTGCGTATTTTTGCGCCACGCGCAGGCCGGGCAGCGTCTTGCGGGTGTCAAGGATGGCCGCGCGGGTGCCGTGAACCGCATCGACATACTGCCGGGTAGTGGTAGCTGTCGCCGACAGCAGTTGCAGAAAATTGAGCGCAGTGCGCTCGGCGGTCAGCAAGGCGCGCGACGAGCCGGTGATTTCACAGAGGCGCGCAGCGGGGGCCACCGGATCGCCGTCTCGCGCATGCCAGCGCAGTCGCGCCTGCGGATCCAGCCTCAGCACACAGGCGTCGAACCACGCGGTGCCGCACAGCACGGCTTGTTGCCGGGAAATCACGGTCGCCTGCGCGTTCGGCACGTCCGGCGCGAGTTGTGCCGTCAGGTCGCCGCTGCCGACGTCCTCGGCTAGCGCGGCAGCGACATTGCGTTCGATCTCGGATGCCAAATTCATGTGTTTGCTCTATAGTGATGCGAGAATTCTAACCGAGTCTAACCTGGTGTTTGGGGGAGCAGTGCATGGCTGAGATTATGAATGTGTTGTCGTACGGCATCGGCACGGTGCTCGGGTTCGTGGTGATTGGCTGGTTGATTTTCATGATTATTCATGACGTCACCCAGAAGAAACACACCGTTCTGCGCAATTATCCGCTCATCGGGCGGTTGCGCTTTTTCTTTGAAGATCTTGGCGAATATTTCCGCCAGTACTTTTTCTCCAACGACCGCGAGGAGATGCCGTTCAACCGGGCCACACGCGGGTGGATTTATAAAAACGCCAAGGGTGAAGGCGGCATCATTGGCTTCGGTTCCACCAATGACCTGAACGCACCGGGATCGATTCTTTTCGTCAATCATCCGTACCCGGTGCTGGAGGAAGACCAGCTGCCGACACCGTCAGTGCTGATCGGTAATGGCTATTGCGAGCAGCCCTTCGAGGCCAAATCCATCGTCAACGTCAGCGGCATGAGCTTCGGCGCGATTTCGCAACCGGCAGTCGAGGCCCTGTCGCGCGGCGCGGCAGTGGCCGGTTGCTGGATGGATACCGGTGAGGGCGGACTGTCGCCGCATCATCTGACCGGCGGTTGCGACATCATCATGCAAATCGGTACTGCCAAATACGGCATCCGTGAACATGACGGTAGTTTTTCCCCGCAGAAAGCCAAGGAGCTGGCAAAACACGTCAAGGCTTTCGAAATCAAACTCTCCCAGGGCGCCAAACCGGGGAAGGGCGGTGTGCTGCCTGGCGAAAAAGTGACCGAGGAGATTTCCCGCATTCGCGGCATCCCTGCCGGACAGGATTCGATCAGCCCCAACCGGCATCACGACATCGCAAATATCGATGATTTGCTCGACAAGATCGCCTATATCCGCAATCTGACGGGGCGCCCGGTGGGCGTCAAAACCGCAATTGGCGGCTGGGACTTCATGAACGATTTGTGCGATGCCGTCCTGCGCCGCGGCCGCGAGTTTGCGCCTGATTTTGTCGCGATCGATGGCGGGGAAGGCGGCAGTGGTGCTGCGCCGCAGACGCTGATGGATCACATGGCGCTGCCGATTGCGGAGGCTTTGCCGCGGGTCGTCGATTCACTGATCCAGTCTGACCTGCGCGGCCGTGTGCGGGTCATTGCCGCCGGCAAACTGGTGAATCCGGCGAGGGCGGCATGGGCGCTGTGCGTCGGCGCGGATTTCGTCAATACGGCGCGCGGTTTCATGTTCGCATTGGGCTGCATCCAGGCGCTGCGCTGCCACCAGAATACCTGTCCGACGGGTGTCACCACCCACAACAAACGGCTGCAGCGCGGGCTGGTCGTGGCAGAAAAATATTTGCGTGTGGCCAATTACTGCAAGAACGTAAACAAGGAAATCGACATGATTGCCCACGCCTGCGGCTGCCGCCATGCGCGGGAATTGAAGCGCGAGCATGTGCGCATTGTGCAGAGCGCCAATCAGAGCATTGCGTTCAACATGTTGTACCCCTATCCGGTGCCGGGAGTGCGTCCGGCCGCCAAGGACGCGCGCGGCGCGGTTGCCCTGTAATGGCAGATCAAGCACCGGGAGTTGCGCCCTGATGTGCGAATAACCGGTTGTCAGACTGGTGTTGATTCCATTTTTGATGGGTTGAACAAAATTTTTTATGCCTGAAGCCTCTTTACAGAAGCACCATCGAGTTGCATTCTAATGAAACGCTGAACAAGTCCTTCGACAGGGTCTGTCCTGAGATTGTCGAAGGACTCAGGACGAACGATAAGTTGTTGGTTCCGTTTGTGGTGATGCTGAGCCTGGCGAAGCATCGAACCATGAGCGGAATCCACTTATTCAGCGTTTCCCTAATGTTCATTCGTCGAAGCGTTGGTGAGTCACTTTCAGGAGCAGAGCATGTCACATAAAATGATTGAACCATCTGATTCCCGCAGCCGTGTTTCGCGTCGCGATTTCATGGCCAAGGTGGCCGGCGCCGGTGCAATCATGGCGACAGGCGCAAGCGTGCCGAATCTGGTGTTGGCGCAGGATGCGCCCAAGCCCCCGGCTGATCCGGCCGGGGTGGTTCCCAATGCATCGGTCATGACCGGAAAAGATGCCGCGATCAAAATCCATTCCGATCGGCCGCTGACGGCGAGTGCGACCGCCGAGTATCTCAGCGATGACATCACGCCGACCAACCGCGTATTCATCCGCAACAATCTGTTTACGCCGAAATTTGAAGAGGCCACGCATGTTGTGGAAATCAAAGGGCTGGTCGATAAGCCCCTGAAATTGACCGTGACCGACCTCAAGCGCATGTTTTCCGGCACCTCCACCGTGGCGATGATCGAGTGCGCGGGAGCGGGGCGCACCGCGTTCAATCCGATGCCGCGAGGCACGCCGTGGCCGCCCACCGGCGGCATGAGCTGCCCCAAATGGCACGGTGTGCGCCTTGCTGATGTGCTGAAAGCTGCCGGCGTCAAATCCGTTGCTGCGCATGTGGGCTTTGCCGGAGCGGATTTCGGCGCATTGTCGACGATTCCCAAAGTAGCGCGCAGTGTGCCGTTATCAAAAGCCATGGAAGAACATTCCATGGTGGTCTTCGGCATGAATGACGGGCCGTTGCCGGACATTCACGGCGGTCCGGTGCGGATATTGATTCCGGGCTGGGCAGGATCGGCTTCGGTCAAGTGGGTGGCTGCCATCGATTTACTCGATGCGCCGCTGAAGGGGCCGTACATGGATTCCAGCTACCGTGTGCCCCGGCATCCGGTGGCGCCGGGCAGCGCCATGCCCGCTGATGCAGTTAGTGCCGAAGGCTGGCCGATCAAGTCGATCATCACCAATCCTGCACCGAACGAGAAATTCAAGCTGGGCAAGCCGGTGCTGATCGCCGGCCATGCCTGGGTTGCCGAAGCCGGCATTGCCCGCGTCGAAGTGTCCTTCGATGAAGGCAGAAGCTGGCAGAGCGCGCAGTTGAATGCGCAAGCCGCCAAATACGCGTGGCAGACGTTCAGCTATGCCTGGAATCCGCGCAGCCCCGGTTTTGCTACGGTGCTCGCGCGCGCGACCGACAGCAACGGCAACACGCAGCCGATTGTCACGCCGTGGAATCCGCTGGGCTACTACTGGAACGGCATTCACCGCGTCGGTTTCATGGTGGAGGCATGAGCCTGCGTTTCGGGTTTGCGGCAGGCGCACTCATCATTGGATTGTTGGCAGCGGGCGGCGCGGTTATCGCGCCGCTGTCTGCCCAGGAACAGGTGGAACCGTCAAAAACACTGATGCCGGGCAAGGACTCTGATCTCACCACGGCGCGCTGCATCATCTGCCACGACGCCACGCATATCACGCGCACCAAGCTGTCGCGCGCCGAGTGGGAAGACAACATTAAAGTGATGATCGCGCGCGGCATGCCGATCGCGCCGAACGAAATTCCGCTGGTCGTTGAATATCTGGCGACTTACTACAATCGTGATGTCGCGCCGCCACCGGCGGATGCCCCTGCGGCAGTTGCGACCGCGCCAGCCGCAGACCCGGTGCAAAAATTGTTGACAGTCAATGCCTGCACTGCCTGTCACGCAGTGGACAAAAAGTTGATTGGTCCGGGATTCCGCGAAATTGCGCAGCGTTACCGTGGTGACAGCGGCGCTGCGGGAAAACTGGCGCGCAAGATTCGCGAGGGCGGCTCCGGCGCCTGGGGGCCAACACCGATGCCGCCGCACCAGCACCTGGGCGAGGCCGATGTGCGCGCGATGGCCGACTGGGTGCTGCAGCAGAATTAGCCGATGAGCGGATCTTTGTAACTTGTTGTTTTATAACAATAAAATAAGAAATCCTGCGGTTAACGCCAGATCATGCATTGAAATCCGGCGCTGCTCGCCCCACCTCGTGAGTATTCTGATTTACCGGCGATGGAGTTCCAATGCGTTTCGACAAATTCACCACCAGGTTTCAGCAGGCCTTTGCCGACGCGCAGAGCGCTGCCGTCGGCGGCGACCATGCCTACATAGAACCGCAGCACCTGCTGCATGCGCTGCTCAACCAGGCGGACGGTGGCACCGGCTCTCTGCTGCAGCGCGCAGGTGTCAACGTCTCCGCGCTGCGCGGCGCGTTGAAAATTGCGCTGGATCGCCTGCCCAAAGTGGAAGGCACCGGTGGCGAAGTGACGGTTTCCCGCGATCTCGGCAATCTGCTGAATCTGACCGACAAGGAAACGCAAAAGCGCGGCGATCAGTACATCGCGTCGGAGATATTTCTTCTGGTGTTGACTCAGGACAAGGGTGAGACGGGGCGACTGCTGAAGCAGCATGGCGGGGATCGTGCCCATATCGAACAGGCCGTCAATGATCTTCGCGGCGGTGAATCGGTCGGCAATCCGGAAGCTGAAGGCAGCCGCGAGGCGCTGAAAAAATATACGCTCGACCTGACCGAACGGGCGCGTTCCGGAAAACTCGATCCGGTCATCGGCCGCGATGACGAAATCCGCCGCGTTATCCAGATTCTGCAACGTCGCACTAAAAACAACCCGGTGCTGATCGGCGAGCCGGGCGTTGGCAAGACGGCCATTGTTGAAGGTCTGGCCCAGCGCATCATCAATGGCGAGGTGCCGGAGACGCTGAAGAACAAGCGCGTGCTGTCGCTGGACATGGCATCGCTGTTGGCCGGCGCGAAATACCGCGGCGAATTCGAAGAGCGGCTGAAGTCGGTGCTCAAGGAAATTTCGCAGGACGCCGGGCAGACCATCGTGTTCATCGATGAACTGCATACCATGGTCGGCGCCGGCAAAGCCGAAGGCGCCATCGACGCCGGCAACATGCTGAAGCCGGCACTGGCGCGGGGCGAACTGCATTGCGTGGGTGCGACCACGCTTGATGAGTACCGCAAATACATCGAGAAAGATGCGGCGCTGGAGCGCCGCTTCCAGAAGGTGCTGGTTGATGAGCCGTCAGTGGAGGCGACCATCGCCATCCTGCGCGGGCTGCAGGAGAAATACGAATTGCATCACGGCGTCGAGATCACCGATCCGGCGATTGTGGCGGCCGCCGAACTGTCACACCGCTACATTACGGACCGTTTCCTGCCGGACAAGGCTATCGACCTGATCGACGAGGCGGCCTCACGTGTCAAAATGGAAATCGATTCCAAGCCGGAATCCATGGACAAACTCGACCGCCGGTTGATCCAGCTGAAAATCGAGCGTGAAGCCATTAAAAAAGAGAAAGATGAGGCTTCAAAAAAGCGGTTGGCGCTGCTGGAGGATGAAATCAGGCTGCTGGGTCGCGAATATGCTGATCTTGAGGAAATCTGGAAATCCGAGAAAGCGCAAGTGCAGGGCAGTGCGCACATCAAGGAGGAAATCGAGCGCGTGCGCGCCGACATCGTCAAGTTACAACGCGCCGGCAAGCTCGACAAAGTGGCAGAGCTGCAGTACGGAAAATTGCCTCAGCTCGAGTCGCAACTGAAGCAGGCAGAAGTCGCCGGGGCGGCGGGGCCCAAGCACAAGTTGCTGCGCACGCATGTCGGCACCGAAGAGATTGCCGAAGTGGTGTCGCGTGCCACCGGTATTCCGGTATCGAAAATGATGCAGGGCGAGCGCGACAAACTGCTGAAGATGGAAGAGCGGCTGCACGGGCGGGTGATTGGTCAGGACGAAGCGGTGCGGCTGGTGTCCGACGCCATCCGCCGCTCGCGTGCGGGATTGGGCGATCCGCAGCGGCCGTATGGGTCTTTCCTGTTCCTCGGGCCGACGGGCGTCGGCAAGACCGAGCTATGCAAGGCTCTGGCCGAGTTCATGTTCGATGCCGAGGATCACCTGATCCGGATCGATATGTCGGAATTCATGGAGAAGCACTCCGTGGCGCGGCTGATCGGTGCGCCGCCTGGCTACGTGGGTTTTGAAGAGGGCGGTTATCTGACCGAGGCTGTCCGTCGCAAGCCGTATTCGGTGATCCTGCTCGACGAGATCGAGAAGGCGCATCCTGACGTGTTCAATGTGCTGCTGCAGGTACTGGACGACGGTCGTATGACCGACGGTCATGGTCGTACAGTGGATTTCAAGAACACCGTGATCGTGATGACCTCCAACCTTGGCTCCCACATGATCCAGGCGATGCAAGGCGACGACTATCAGGTGATCAAACTGGCGGTACTGGGAGAGGTCAAGACCCAGTTTCGTCCGGAGTTCATCAACCGCATCGATGAGATCGTGGTGTTCCACGCGCTCGACGAAAAACACATCAAGTCGATCGCGCGCATTCAGTTTGGCTATCTGGAAAAACGTCTTGCACAGATGGATATGAAAATAGAAATCAGCGAGGCGGCACTGAAGGAAATTGCTGCTGCTGGTTTTGATCCGATCTATGGCGCGCGGCCGCTGAAACGCGCCATCCAGTCGCAGATCGAAAATCCGCTGGCGAAGCAGATCCTCGAAGGTCGCTTCGGCCCGAAGGACGTGATCCGCATCGACGTGAAAAAGGGTGGCATGACCTTCGACAAGGCGCAGGCGACGACCGCAGCGGCTTGAGTCTTGCTGGAGGTGTCGCGGTTAAGCGTTTGATTTCCGGGACTGGCGCAAAACACCGGTGGCGCATGAAAAAATGTTTGACGAAGATCGTTGACGATGTGCTGATACAGGCGTAGAAGTACAGCCAGAGTTGTGCAGCACTGCGTATCCGGTACCCGATGCGCAGCGTGCGAGATTCCGGGCGAACGTCCGGGTATCGCCTGTTACGGATGCGGCCGCAAGCTGCAGCCGGCGTAACTCCGGAGTGGTGTGATGCCATTCATCAAAGGACGCCGCTCTTCGGTGGCGCCAGGCCGGCAATACCGGCCAAAATAAAGCCCCGCTTCGGCGGGGCTTTCCATTGGGGCTTCCTTGATGCTGGCCGGGGCGTGATCAGGGTGTTGCCAGTACGGTTTTGATCGCGACTTCGGAGTGCAAGGTGCGATGCACCGGGCATTTATCGGCGATTTCCAGCAGTCGTGCGCGTTGTGCAGGATCGAGATTGCCGGTGATGGTGATTTCGCGCTCGATCCAGTCAATTTTGCCTTCACGGGTTTCGCATTCGCCGCAGTCCTGCGCATGGATTTTTTCATGCTTCAGCCGTACCGTAACACGCTCCAGGGGCCATTTTTTCTGATCGGCGTACATGCGCAACGTCATCGATGTGCAAGCTCCCAGACCGGCGAGTAACAAGTCATAGGGCGTGAATCCGGAATCGTTGCCGCCGACACTCGATGGTTCATCGGCACGCAGATGATGAGGGCCGACAGAGATGTTTTGGGTGAAACGGCTTTCCCCGGTTTCAGTTACGGTCACCATGCCGGGAATCCCCGAAACATCTGGCGCCGGCAGTGCGGCGCCTACGTAGCGGCCTGCCCAGGCCGCAAGAACGGCCGCCACATAGGCAGCATCGGCTTTTGCAGTCAACAAATGATCTGCGGTATCCAGCGACACAAAGCTTTTGGGATGTTTTGCTGCAGCATAAATCCGCGCGGCGTTTTCGATATCGACGGTAGTGTCGCGCGGCGAATGGAATATCAGCAGCGCTTTGCGCAAACGGCCGATACGATCGCTGCTGTTTTGCGCGGTGAGATCATCAAGGAATTGTTTCTTGATGCGGAATTTTCGACCGACGAGATCGACTTCGGCTTCACCTGTGGTTTCGATTTCTGCGGCTGCGGATTGGAGCAGATGGCGCACATGAGCAGGATCGAACGGTGCGCTGATGGTGGCTACTGCCGCAGCTTCGGGAATCTGCTCCGCTGCCGCCAACACTGCGGCGCCGCCCAGGCTGTGCCCGATCAACACGCGTGGCGCGGAATGGTGTTCACGCAACCAGTTTGCCGCTGCCACCAGATCCGCGATGTTGGAG
>JANNHN010000448.1:0-4935 GCA_031404395.1 Betaproteobacteria bacterium | reverse complement strand
AAAATCCTGCCGCCGCTGTGCAAAATCTACGCCGACAAAAAAATCGAACTGCGCGGCGACGACGCTGCGCGCAGGATCGTGCCAGGCATGAAAGCCGCGACCGAAGACGATTGGTACACCGAATATCTGGACGCAATCCTGGCAATCCGCGTGGTTGATGATCTGGACGCAGCGATTGAACACATCACGCGTTACGGTTCGCAACATACCGACGCCATCGTCACCGAGGACACCGCCCATGCGCGGCGTTTTCTGCGCGAGGTCGATTCGAGTTCGGTAATGGTGAATGCTTCTACGCGTCTCGCCGACGGTTATGAATACGGTCTCGGCGCCGAGATCGGCATTTCCACCGACAAGCTGCATGCGCGCGGCCCGGTGGGACTGGAAGGTCTGACATCGCTGAAATACGTGGTGTTCGGCGATGGCCACGTGCGCAGTTGATGGTCGCGAGCGAACCGCAAAAAACCGGCGTCCCGCCGATCCAATATAACTAATTGTTTTTAAACACTAATTCAAGAAGCCCATGAGCAAACTTGTCGAGATCAAAGTCCCGGATATCGGTGAATTCAAAAACATTCCGGTGATTGAAGTGCTGGTCAAACCCGGCGATGTGGTGAACAAGGAAGATTCACTGGTCACGCTGGAGTCGGACAAGGCAACCATGGATATCCCCTCGCCGTCCGCGGGCGTGGTCAAAACGCTGAACCTGAAGCCCGGCGACAAGGTTTCCAAAGGCACGCTGATCCTGACGCTGGAAGAAACCTCCGGCGGCGCGGCGGTAGCACCGGCCGCAAAACCGGCCGCATCAGCATCGCCCGCTCCGGCCACCGCCCCCGCTGCAGCAAAACCGGTACCCACAACCGCCGCCGCGCCCAAAACCGATATCACCAGCATCAAAGCCGACATCCACGCTGAAGTCGTAGTGCTCGGTGCCGGCCCCGGCGGTTACACCGCGGCGTTCCGCGCTGCCGACCTCGGCAAAAAAGTCGTGTTGATCGAACGTTATCCGACGCTGGGCGGCGTGTGCCTGAACGTCGGCTGCATTCCGTCGAAAGCGCTGCTGCACATGGCCAAGGTCATCACCGAAGCCGATGAAGCCAGCCATGCCGGCATCACCTTCGGCAAGCCGAAAATAGAAATCGACAAGCTGCGTGCCTGGAAAGACTCAGTCATCACCAAGCTCACCAAAGGACTCGGCGGACTCGCCAAACAGCGCAAGGTGCAGGTGGTCACCGGCCGCGGCGAATTCGCCACAGCGAATACGATTCGCGTCGAAACTACGGACGGCGTGAAGACCGTCGCTTTCGAGAACTGCATCATCGCCGCCGGATCTTCGGTCACGCGTATCCCCGGCTTTCCGTACGACGACCCGCGCATCATCGACTCCACCGGCGCGCTGAAACTGGCGGAAGTGCCGAAACGCCTGCTGGTGATCGGCGGCGGCATCATCGGCCTCGAAATGGCCACGGTGTATGACGCGTTGGGCAGCAGGATCACCGTCGTCGAACTGATGGACAGCCTGATCCCCGGCGCCGACAAGGACATCGTGCGCGTGCTGTCCAAACGCATTGAGAAACGTTACGAAAAAATCCTGCTGAAGACCAAGGTCACCAAAATCGAAGCGCAGAAAGCCGGGCTCAAGGTCACGTTTGAAGGCCAGAATGCCGACGGAACCAATGGCACCACCACCGACACTTTTGATGCCGCACTGATGGCTGTCGGTCGCCGGCCCAACGGCCGCGAGATCAAGGCCGAAGCCGCGGGCGTTACCGTCAACGAGCGCGGCTACATCCCCGCCGACAAACAGCAGCGCACCAATGTCCCGCACATCTACGCCATCGGCGACATCTGCGGCGAACCCATGCTCGCGCACAAGGCCACGCACGAAGCCAAGATCGCCGCTGAAGTCATCGCCGGCCACAAGGCCTTCTTCGACGCGCGGACGATTCCGTCAGTCGCCTACACCGATCCCGAAATCGCGTGGATGGGCCTGACCGAAACCCAGGCCCAGGCGCAGGGCGTCGAATACGACAAGGCAGTGTTCCCGTGGGCCGCCAGCGGCCGCGCACTCGCCACCGGCCGCGACGACGGCATGACCAAACTGCTGCTCGACAAAAAAACCCGGCGCGTGCTCGGCACCGCCATCGTCGGCGTCAATGCCGGCGAGCTGATCGCCGAAGCCGTGCTGGCGCTGGAAATGGGCGCCGACGCCACCGACATCGGGCTGACCATCCATCCGCATCCGACGTTGTCGGAGACCTTGTTCTTTGCGGCGGAGATGGCCGAGGGATCGATAACGGATCTTTACGTGCCGAAGAAGTAAATCCTAAGGCGACAACAAAAGCAGTTTCGATTATTACGCCCTATGTAGGCTATTCGGGGCTACTAGACTTGATTTTCATCTATAGCGGGGAGCCCTATGGCAGAGCCAGGAGACGATTTGATCCAAAACGAATCAGAGTTGAGGCTTTTAACCAAAGCCATCGCAGCACTACGGGAAGTTGTTCGCGACGCATCTGCCGGGCTGCAGGTCAGAATGGGCAGGGACACGGAGCGATTGACAGACAAACTAGACGAGAACATCGCTAGCCTTGTGAAGAGCCTCGATCAGGCCTCGGCAGCTGCGAAAGATGCAACCACGGCATCAAATCGCTACGCTGGCCAGCTCGTATGGGCAACTTTGGCGCTCGTCGTTGTCACTGTTGGCCTCGCGGCAGTTCCTGTTGTCGAGAGATTTTATCCACCAGAGACTGCACAACAGCGTGAATGCAGTGAGTTTGCGGCTTGAATTGCCGCACAAAACCCAGTGAATCCCAAGGGCGCTTCGGTGCCTTGGGACGGTGCTCCCTTAGCTGGTGCACCACCGAACGCGCCATGGGCTGGCAACTCAAGTGCGGTTGGCGCGTATTTCAACTGCTTAGCTCGGTAATAACGACAAGAATGAAACGTAGTCCGCTAGGACGCAACAATCGAAGAGCATTGGAGCGTCCCAAGGGTCGGAGCCAGCGTTTTGTTGAGTAACTTGCGAGCTTGATGGCTCTGAATGAAACATCGGGCGACCCATCGCGTTGTTGTGCCGCCACCGCACCGGAGTTAAACTTCCAGCCATGACCGAACTGATTTTCGAGATTACACAAGAAGCCGACGGCGGTTTTTGCGCGGCTTGCCTGACGGAATCGATCTTCACGCAGGGCGATTCGTGGGCGCAGTTGCGCGACAACGTGCGCGAGGCCGTACGCGCCTACTATTTCGATCAACCAAAAAATCTTCCTTCCTCCATCCGGCTGCATCTGGTACGCGACGAAATCCTCGCCTGCGCATGAAGTTGCCCAGGGATTTGAGCGGACAGCGGGTTGTTAAGGGGCTGTGTCGCGATTGGGGATATCGCGCGGTGCATCAACAGGGTAGCCACATCATTCTCCAAACCGAAGAACCCGGGCATCATCGCCTCGCTGTACCGGATCACGCCGTTCTTCGCATTGGCACGTTAAACAGCATCCTCCGCGCCGTCGCGCAGCACAAAGGTGTTGACCGGGATGCACTGCTCGAGAGCTTTCAATAAATTCTGATTGGGCGCCACGGGCGCGATAAACCCCCATACCCTCTAAAAATATCAATAAAAACAATTGCTTATATAAATAGCCTTCTTCGTCCCGTCTGCCCCGTCACACCATAGTCGCCGCCACACGCATGCAGCACCAATCCCATCCTCGCATCGTGGTCGTCGCCCGCCAGCCCCTGCAGTGAATATCGCTGTGCGAATCATGAATCCGCCAAGTGGTTTCCCCCCTGCTTGACCATGCAGATTGCCCTTTTTTTCCATACTGCAAAGGCGTAACATTTGCGACACTTTTGGATCCGCCACCCAAGAGGGCAGATTGCCAAGCAAAAACAACAACATGTGGCGGCCTGATGTGACGGAATATGTAACGGAGTTTTTGTTTGAAACCGACTGATATCGCGCACCCCGATTACTTCCACAAAGTTGTCGATTGCCAGTGGGCCTGCCCGACTCACACTCCTGTCCCCGAATACATCCGCTTGATCGCCGCAGGCCGCTACAGCGATGCCTACATGGTCAACTGGAATTCGAATGTGTTCCCCGGCATTCTCGGCCGCACCTGTGATCGTCCCTGCGAACCGGCGTGCCGCCGCGGCCGCGTCGAAGAAGGCAACGTCGAAATACGCAAACCCACTGCGCATGAAGACGGGCCGCGCCCGGAACCGGTGGCAATCTGCCGCCTGAAACGCGTTGCCGCCGACAACAAGGACGACGTCACGGCGCGCATGCCGAAGGCGCCGAAACAGAAAAACGGCAAACGCATTGCCTGCATCGGCGGCGGGCCGGCATCGCTGACCGTCGCGCGCGACCTCGCACCGCTGGGTTACGACATCACCATTTACGAAGCCGATCCCAAGGCCGGCGGTTTCATGCGCTCGCAGGTGCCGCGTTTCCGCCTACCGGAAGCGGTGATCGACGAGGAAGTCGGCTACATCACCGGCATCGGCAACATCACTGTCCGTACCGGCACGCGCATCGACAGCCTGAAAAAAATCCTCACTGAAAATTACGACGCGGTGTTCGTCGGCACCGGCGCGCCGCGCGGGCGCGATCTCGACGTGCCGGGCCGCACGGAGGCCGCAAAAAACATCCACGTCGGCATCGACTGGCTGGCCAGTGTGTCGTTCGGCCACATCGAAAAAATCGGCAAACGGGTGATCGTACTGGGCGGCGGCAACACGGCGATGGACTGCTGCCGCTCGGCGAAGCGCCTGGGCGGCGAAGACGTCAAGGTCATCGTGCGCTCGGGTTACGAGGAAATGAAAGCCAGCCCGTGGGAAAAGGAAGATGCCATTGAAGAGGGCATCCCCATCCTCAATTTCATGGTGCCCAAGGCGTGCAAGGTCGAGGGCGGCAAGCTGACGGGCATGGTG
>JANNHN010000447.1:0-2114 GCA_031404395.1 Betaproteobacteria bacterium | reverse complement strand
CCAGCGGCACGACCATTGCTGCAGACGTCGTGCTGTCCGCTGTAGGCCTGAAACCGCGCACCACGCTGGCCGCGGCCGCGGGGCTCAAGGTCAATCGCGGCATCGCCGTCAACCGCCACCTTGAAGCCAGTGCGCCGGATGTTTATGCGCTGGGCGACTGCGCCGAAATCGAAGGCCTGGTCATGCCTTTTGTGATGCCCATCATGCATGCCGCGCGCGCACTGGCGCAGACGCTCGCCGGCCAACGCATGGCGGTGACTTTCCCGGCGATGCCGGTCGTGGTGAAAACACCCGCCTGTCCGACCATCGTTGCGCCGCCCGCGGTTGGCGCTGCGGGAACATGGCAGGTCGAAGCCCACGCTGACGGCGTGAAATCGCTGTTCGTCGCTGCCGACGGCAAACTGCTGGGCTTCGCATTGAACGGCGCCGCCACTGCGGAACGCGCCAGGCTCGCACCGCAACTCCCGCCCGTACTGGCCTGAACCGCGCCGTAGTACCATCGCAGGCATGTTGCCGCCCGTCACCCGCCTGCTGCTGATCGCCAATGTCACGGTCTATCTGCTGCAGATGGCTTTCGGCGACGCACTGCTCGTCTGGTTCGCCCTGTGGCCTTTCCACACGCCGGCCAGCCTCGGCGCACAATTCCTGCCCTGGCAGGTGCTCACCTACGGCTTCCTTCACGGCAGCCTGCTGCATCTCGGTTTCAACATGCTGGCGCTGTACATGTTCGGCGGCCAGATCGAACAGGTATTCGGCGCACGGCGCTTCCTGATTTATTTCCTCGGCTGCGTATTTGCCGCTGCACTGGCGCAACTGGCCGTCCAGACCTTCGCCGGCAGTCCGCCGTTGCCGACGGTAGGCGCTTCCGGCGGCGTATTCGGACTGCTGCTGGCTTACGGACTGTTCTTCCCGCGGCGCATGATCATGCTGATCTTCCCGCCAATCCCCATGCCGGCATGGCTGTTCGTCACGTTATACGGGTTGCTGGAACTCTATCTGGGCGTCACCGGCACACAGGCCGGCGTTGCACACTTCGCGCACCTGGGCGGCATGCTCGGCGGCTACATCCTGATCCGCCAGTGGCGGCGGCGTTATTGATTCAGTGCAGAATGCAAAGTGCAAAATGGAATTCATCGCGTCTTTCACTCATCATTTTGCATTTTGCACTTGCACTAATCACCCCCAGCACCGCCGCAGCACGTCGATAACCCACGCGTATTCCGGTTCCACAGTGGTATGCATCATCGGTTGCCCTTCACCGGCTTCATTGCGCAGCACATGCAGCCGCGCCGCGCGCACATTGGCGTCGCGCACCGTGTAGCCGTACCGCGCAAAGCGGTCGATATGAATCGCGGACGCTTCCAGCGATCCCTCGCGAAACCAGATCCAGTCCGCGACAAAGGATTCCGCCAGCCGTTCGAGTTCGGCGTACAGTTTTTTATCGATGGGCTGCGGCGACGCCATGTTTTCCATCGCCGGCGATTCAGCGGCCTGCAACCCTGCTGTCTGCAATACCTGCCAGCGCAGCGCCCACTCGGGCGCACCCTCGGTCGCCAGCAATTCAATAGCTTCTCCGGTGCGCGTCACGCAAAACAGTGCATCGCGTTCATGGTTGAGCACATAACCCGCCCAGGTGTCGGCGCCGGTCTGCACCAGCGCGCCTGCCAGCAGCAACGTGCCGTCCGGCGCGGTCTGCACATGGCGATTACGCGCATCGCCGGCGGCGAGCGCGACGCCTTCCTCGGTATGCTCCGTAATCCTGCCGGCCACGATCTGCGCCCGCCCCTTGCGTCCGGCGGCGACATTGACCCACTCGGCGCTGATCGTCATCTCCGGAAATTCCCCGGAGGCTGCGGCAAAGGCCGGGAACGGAATGCCGCCGCGCACCTTGAAATCGTACGACAGCGCATCATCACCGTGATGCTCTTCGAATTCTCCGTCAAACACCTCTTCGACCAGCAGCGATTTGATGCGTGCATCGCAGGCGGCGAGCTGTTCGCGGTCGCCGCTGACGGTCAACGTGGCATGTATCAGCAAATCCATGATAGGCACGGATTCTAACAGGCGATGACGTGCGCTAAACTGCGCGCCATGCCCACACGCCGCCGCCCGCC
>JANNHN010000446.1:0-2841 GCA_031404395.1 Betaproteobacteria bacterium | reverse complement strand
GGAAGGCAAGCTGCCGCGGGTGCTGCTGTACCACAAGCCCGACGGCGAAATCGTCAGCAACGACGATCCGCAGGGCCGGCCGACGGTATTTGCAAAGCTGCCGCCGGCGCGCGCCGCGAAATGGCTGGCGATCGGGCGGCTGGATTTCAATACCAGCGGCCTGCTGATTTTTACGACATCCGGCGATCTCGCCAACCGCATGATGCATCCGCGCTTCGAGGTCGAGCGCGAGTATGCGGTGCGGGTGCTGGGCGAGATGACGCCGGCAATAATGGATGCGCTGCGCGCGGGTGTGCGACTGGAAGATGGTGTGGCCCGTTTCGAACACCTGGGGGAAGAGGGCGGCGAGGGCGCCAATCGCTGGTATCGCGTATTACTCAGGGAGGGCCGCAATCGCGTGGTGCGGCGGCTGTTCGAATCGCAGGGGCTGACGGTCAGCCGCTTGATGCGGGTGCGTTTTGGCGCAGTGTTGCTGCCGCCGCGGCTGAAACGCGGTCAGTTCATCGAACTGACCGGCGAGGACGTCGAACAACTGCTGGCGTGGACGGCAGCGCCTGGGGAGCCCTCGGCAATGCTTCCTTCTGCAGCAGCAGAATACAGTCGTCCCCGCCGCTCGTCTCCGCCCAGATAAACGGCAGCCGCGGAAAAGCGCGCTCTACGCGCTGCCGGTTGTGTCCTACTTCCATGACCAGCCAGCCGCGCGGTTCGAGGTGCGCCGGCGCAGCGGCAAAAATGCGACGCACCAGATCGAGCCCGTCATGGCCGCCATGCAGCGCCAGCGCAGGTTCCTGCCGGAATTCGGCAGGCAGTTTGCGCATCACCGTTTCGCGCACATAGGGGGGGTTGGTGAGAATCAGGCTGTAACGCCTGCCGGCGAGACCCGAAAAAAGATCGGATTGATGCAGCTGGACACGCGCGGTCAGGTAGTGTTCACGGACATTGCGGCGGGCGACAGCCAGCGCCGCGCGGGATAGATCAACACCATCAACCTGCGCGCGAGGAAAGATATGCGCAGCGATGATGGCGAGGCAGCCCGAACCGGTGCACAGATCCAATATCGCGCGCGGCGCCGACCGCGCCGACAGCCAGGGCTGCAGACGGTCACGCAGCAATTCGGCGATGTATGAGCGCGGTACGATCACGCGCTCATCGACGTAGAAGCGGTATTCACCCAGCCAGGCTTCACAGGTCAGATAGGCGGCGGGGATGCGCTCAGTGATGCGGCGCCTGAACAATTGTTCCGCGCGTCGGCGGATGAGCGGCGTCACCGGTTTATCCAGCAATGACGCCAAGGTTGCGAACGGGCAACGCATGGCATGCGTCATCAGCCATGCCGCCTCGTCGTCGGCGTTGAGCGTGCCGTGGCCGTAGGCCAGGCGGGCGCTGCGGAAGCGGTGTGCCGCGGCGATGATCAGTTGCCGGGGCGTGGCTGGCGTCGCGATTTTTGCGATGACGCGCGACACTAAAAATATTAATTAAAACAATAGGTTGCAGTTCTTTTCAACCCAAAGCATCCAGGTCGAGTTTGATGCTCGACAGGTCGTCGTTGGCGCCGCTGGTCGTGCGAGTACTGTCGCTCGGCAGCGGAGTTTTCGGAATCTTGGTGGCATTGCTGATCAGCCAGTGCAGATTGGTCGGCGAGTCCGAATTGGCCAGGGCTTCATCCATGGTGATGCGCCCGGCCTGGTAATGTTGGAACAGCGCCTGCTCGAAAGTCTGCGAGCCCGGCGACAGGCTTTGCTCCATGGCGTCCTTGATCTGTCCCACTTCGCCGGCTTTGATCAGTTCCTGGATGTGTTTGGTGTTGAGCAGTATTTCAACGGCAGGAATGCGCTTGCCATCGACGGTTTTGACCAGTCGCTGCGAAATGATGCAACGGAGCGAGATGGACAAATCGGCCTGCAGGCTTTCGCGCGCCTCCCGCGGGAAAAAGCCGATGATGCGGTTCAGCGCGTTGTAGCTGTTGTTGGCATGCAGCGTGGACAGGCACAGATGCCCCGTCTGCGCGAACAGCAGCGAACTCTGCAGCGTTTCGCGGTCGCGGATTTCACCGACCATCAGCAGGTCGGGGGCTTCGCGCATGGCGCTGATCAGCGCGTTTTCATAGGTGTGGGTGTCAACGCGGACCTCACGCTGGTTGACGATGGATTTCTTGTGCTTGAAGATGAATTCAATCGGATCCTCGATGGTGAGGATGTGACCGGTTTTTGTGCCGTTGCGAAAATCGATCATCGAGGCCATGGTGGTCGATTTGCCCGAACCGGTAGAGCCGACGACCAGGATCAGCCCGAGCTTTTCCATGATCACCTCTTTCAGGATCGGCGGCAGGCCCAGCGACTCGAAGGCCGGCACTTCGGGCTTGACGAAGCGGATCACCATTGCCACGGTATTTTTCTGGCGGAAGATGTTAACGCGGAAATTGCCGATGTCGCCGCCGCTCTGGGCGAAGTTCATTTCCTGCTTGATTTCGAACTCCTTGACCTGCGCTTCGGACATCAGCTCGTAGGAGATTTTCCTGATTTGTTCGGGATCAAGAATCTGGCTGTTGATCGGTATCACCGTGCCGTTGATCTTGATCTGAATCGGAGCGCCGGCGGTGAAAAACATGTCTGACGCCTGCTTGCTGGCCATCAGTACTAACAGCGGTGTGATGAACATGATGCGTACCCCCTTATGCCCGGTCAGGGCTTAGCTGCGCTGGCGATCCGGCCATTTTGCCAAGTAACGCCGGTCTTGCAAAGCATGATCAGTCGTCGCTGCGCAGCAGATCATTGATGCTGGTCTTGGCGCGCGTTTTGGCATCGACTTGTTTGACAATCACCGCGCAATACAGATTGCATT
>JANNHN010000445.1:0-3435 GCA_031404395.1 Betaproteobacteria bacterium | reverse complement strand
CGGCGCCTGCGCCAGGGCCTATGGCTGGTCGCCGCAGAAGGGCTGAAGCGCGTAACGACGGATTGTTTCAGTCGATGGAAGCCTGGCTCGACAGTACCTATTTTTTGGCGTCTTTCGCCGCATCCTGAATTTTCTCACCGGTTTTTTCGATCTGCTTGCCGGCGCTCTCCACTGCCTTGTCCATCGATTTGCCGGCACGCTCCGCCGGACCTTCTTCTTTTTGGCAGGCAGAAAGTACGGCAATGACCGTGCTTGCTGCCAGAACGAGCATAAGCTTGTTGTTGAACTTGATCATATGGTTCTCCTTGAGTTTGTTCAGCTTCGGCGCAGGCTGCGCCCGATCTGCCACACTACCCAGCCGCGCCGCAGCCAGCGGCCGGCCTGGCGCGGGCGCATGACGACAAACAGCAACGCGGCGCCTGCGACCAGTATGGGATGTTGCGCGAGATAACGAAACGCCGCCACGCCCTGATCTGCCAGCGCCAGCCGGGGACGCCACGGCGCCACCGACTGCGCCAGTGCGCTGCGCTGGGCTGCGGCCCTGGCCACCAGCAGGCTACGGCGTGCCGCCAATCGGTTCAGTGCCGCATTCATGATCCGGAACCGAGTTGCTGCCGGTCCTTGGCCAGCTCGGCCAGGCTGGCTTCGAACAGCTTCGGCTTGGCGCGCAGCTTGTGCACGGCCAGCCATCCCGTCGCGGCGCCTGCGATCAGGAACACGGCGGTCAACACCCCCAGCACCGCGAGCCGGTACGTATCCCAGAACACCACCACGATCAGCATCGCCAGCAGTACGACGCCGACGCCCAGACAAAACAGCGCCACCTGCGCCAGCACCAGCAGCGCAGTCAGGCGTTCCCGCTCTTCAGCCACGTCCGTCGCCAGCAACTCAAGCCGGGTCTGCACAATGCCGACCAGACTCGATGCCAACGTTTTCAGGGACGCAAACAATCCACCCACGGTCTCCTGCGATGCTTCGGCCATCGCCGGGCTAGCGCCGGCCGATCAGCAGCCCGACCAGTAATCCGACGCCGGCAGCAACGCCGACAGCCTTCCACGGATTCTGATGGACATATTCATCGGTCGCCGAGGCAGCAGCTTTGGTCTTGACGATCAGCGCCTCTTCGGCCTCGATCATTTTTGCCTTTGCCACAGTGAGGGACTCGCCCACTTTGGCGCGCATGGCTGCCAGGGCTTCGCCGCTCTGCCCGGCCGTGGCCTTCAGCAGTGCTTCCGCATCGGCAACCAGCACCTTGAAGTCATCGATCAACTTCTGCTTCGTGATATCAACAGGACTTGCTTCGACAGAAAGATTTCTGGTGTTCATGGCAAACTTCCTTTCATTGATGCGTTGATAAAATCAGGACTGCGGCGGGGTTAGTCCAAATACATGCCGCTGCATGCCCTGATACCCGTGCCGCCTACGGCAGCTTCGATACGAGATCCTCTGCCGCGCGGCCGACCACCTTGGGCAGGGTCAGCGGCTCTTCGCTGGTCGTGTCGTAGGAATAGTGCAGTTCCTGCGTCGCCTCCCAGGCCACCGATCCGTCCCTGCTGTCCCATATCTGGAAGAACAGGCGCACACCGGTCGCCTTGCTGACCTCCTGCAGCATTTCATGCTTGAGCAAGCCCGAGTCGAGATAATTCCTGTGCATCCGGATATAGCTGTCGGCAAATCCGTTCTTGTTCACGGCGCCCAGCGTCTCCGCCAGCGGCACGACCCGCACGGCCGGGCGCTTTTGCTGCAGCACCTCGGCAAACATCAGCGCCACCGCCTGCTTTTCCTCTTCCTGCCCGGTTGCCGCGGATGGTGTCAGAAAGCCGATACCGTGCGCCTCAAGATCGCCCGGCTTCAGGGAAATCGTACGCTGCTGCAACGTAGGATAAATCTGCGTGCCGAGACAGCCGGCGAGCAGCACCGCGCCCAGCCAAGCCGCCCCGATCACGCGTAGCCCACCGCTCTTGCACATGAATTTCAATCTCCATTGCGCTATGCATACAATGAACCGTGCGCATCCTTGGCAGTTTGACCCACGTCAAGCGAGGACGTTCAGGCGCGCACATGCGGGAATACGCCCAGCCGTCGCCCTCGGCCTTGAGTGCGTCGACGCCATGTAACTCATTATTTTTATTTAACTTTTTATTGTTGCGCTAGTCTGCGCTGCCGCGCCAGGCGCGCCAGACAGAACTGCGTGAACGCCAGTGCTGAAATCACCGGCAGCAGCAGGTTCACCACCGGCACATACAGCAGCAGCGAGCGCAGGATGCCGAGCAGGAACAGGTCGCCGCGCGAGGCGCGCACGAGATCGGCGAATTCCTCGCGGCTCGCGTGTTCGGCCAGCGCGTCGTAACGGAACATGCGCTGGTTGAGGTACGCCGAGGTCAGCACGGGTGTTCATGGTTCGACGGGCTCACCACGAACGGAATCAACAACTTACCGTTCGTCCTGTCGAAGGACTTGTTCAGGTGCATCCCGGAACGGCGGGATGCGTTTCACTCCTCCCGCCCGGGTTTAAGGCAATGCCAAGCCCCTTTATCCACGATCTCGCTCACCCGCCCAGCGCCAACGATGACGTGGTGATCGCGCAGGCGCTGTCGGGAGGCTGAGGCGCGCCGGCCAACGCTCAGCGCCGGATCAGCTGGTGCAGGTGCTTGCCAAAGTCGGTGTTGTCCTGGTAGCCGCGAAAACGTTCCGCGCCGGGGCCGATGGCGCCGACCGCGACCGGTTGCGGCGTGTGCCCCGAAGTGCCCCAGTAAAAGCCCGTCTGGCGCGCAACCATGCGTCCCAGCAGGTTCTGCGGCACGTAGGAATAATTGCGCTCCATGGTTTTCCCGTTGAGCAGCAGTTCGCGCAGGTCGGCGTCGAGCCGGAACTCCGGATAGTGTTCCGCGAGCAGCCGGTCGAGCACCTCGGCGGCGGGCTTCTTGCCCAGTTTCTCCTTCACCATGCCGTGCGACATGGTGATGCGCCCGAGCATGCGCAGCTGTTCGTCGCCGGCGTAGAAGCGATTCTTGCTGGACAGGGTGCTCAGATCCTTCAGCGCGTAGGTCGGCGAGAAGCCGCCGGTTTCATGATCACCGGTGACGATCAGCAGCGTGTCGGGATGGCGGCGCTGAAATTCGAGCGCAACCTTGACCGCGTCGTCGAACGCCCACAGCGCGCGCATCAGCGCCGCGGCATCGTTGGCGTGACCCGCGGTGTCGGTGTTTTCGTTTTCGACCAGCAGCACGAAACCGTTGGGGGCTGCCCTGCTCCAGCGCCTGCAGCGCGGCTGCCGCCATCTCGGCGGTGGAGGGTTCCTGCGCCGGATTGCGGTCGATTTCGAAATCCATGTCCTCGTGCGCAAACAACCCGAGCAGTTTCGCGCCGCGCGCCGCCTTCAGTTCCGCGGTGTTGCGCGCAATCTGGTGTCCCCTGGCGCGAAATGCGGCAATC
>JANNHN010000444.1:0-7670 GCA_031404395.1 Betaproteobacteria bacterium | reverse complement strand
TTCGGCAGCGCAGATCGTGTCGTATGAAATCGCCATGGGTTTCTCGCTGGTCGGCGTGCTGATGGCGGCGCAAAGCCTGAATCTTGCCGACATCGTCAGGGCCCAGCAAAGCGGGGCCGGGCTGTTCGGCTGGTTCTGGCTGCCGCTGTTCCCGCTGTTCCTGACTTATCTGATTTCGGGCATTGCCGAGACCAACCGCGCGCCGTTTGACGTCGCCGAAGGTGAATCGGAAATCGTCGGTTTCCATGTCGAATATTCAGGCATGGCATTCGCCGTGTTCTCCCTCGCTGAATACTCGGCCATGATCCTGATTTCTGCGCTGACTTCGATCATGTTCCTCGGCGGCTGGCTGTCGCCGTTCCCGGCGGCGTGGGGCGCGCTCGGGGCATCGAGCTTCGGCTGGCTGTTCCTGAAAATGTTCGTCGTGGCATCCCTGTTCCTGTGGTTTCGCGCGACTTTTCCGCGTTATCGCTATGACCAGATCATGCGTCTGGGCTGGAAAGTGTTTATCCCGGTGACGCTGGTGTGGATCGTGGTGCTCGGCGCATGGATGCAGACGCCGCTGTGGATCTGGTGGAAGACGTGAGGGCCGGACACATGATCGGGCGCATCCAACAGTTTTTCCGCACCTTCCTGCTGTTTGAATTGCTGAAGGGCATGGCGCTGACCGGCCGTTACCTGTTCGCACGCAAGATCACCGTGCAGTTTCCGGAAGAGAAAACGCCGCAGAGCCCGCGTTTCCGGGGGCTGCATGCCTTGCGTCGCTATCCCAACGGTGAAGAACGCTGCATCGCCTGCAAGCTGTGCGAGGCGGTGTGCCCGGCGCTGGCGATCACCATCGAGTCCGAGCAGCGCGAGGACGGCACGCGGCGCACCACGCGCTACGACATTGACCTCACCAAGTGCATATTCTGCGGTTTCTGCGAAGAGTCGTGTCCGGTGGATTCCATCGTCGAGACGCGCATTTTCGAGTATCACGGCGAAAAACGCGGCGACCTGATCTATACCAAGCCGATGCTGCTGGCGATCGGCGATGCTTACGAAGAACAGATTGCAAAAGACCGCGCGGATGATGCGCGATATCGCTAAAACCCCATTGAGCCACAGAGGACACAGAGGACACAGAGAAATATTGAGCATTGGAACAACGGGTTACCGGGTTTTCTCTGTGTTCTCTGTGGCTAGGTTTTTATGACTTTTCAGGAATTCATTTTCTATTTCTTCGCGGCGATTCTCATTTTCGCCGCGCTGCGCGTCATTACCGCGCGCAATCCGGTGCATGCCGCGCTGTTTCTGGTGCTGGCCTTCTGTACCTGTGCCGGCCTGTGGATACAGCTGGAGGCTGAATTCCTCGGCATTGCGCTGGTGCTGGTCTATGTCGGCGCAGTGATGGTGCTGTTCCTGTTCGTGGTGATGATGCTCGACATCAATCTCGAGAAGCTGCGTGAGGGTTTCTGGAGCTATCTGCCGGTAGGCGCCATCGTGGCGCTGCTGCTGGTGGCCGAAATGGCGCTGGTGCTGGCCGGCCCGTATTTCAGCTTGGTCGAGGCGCCGCGTCCGCCGGCTTCTGCTGCGGGCTACAGCAATACCAAGGAACTGGGCCGCCTGCTGTACACCGACTACGTCTATCCGTTTGAGCTGGCGGCCGTGATTTTGCTGGTGGCTATCGTTGCAGCAATCGCGCTGACCTTGCGTCGTCGCAAGCACGGCAAATACATCGATCCGGCGCAGCAGGTGAATGTGCGCCGTGAAGACCGGGTGCGCATGGTCACCATGCCGTCCGAAAAGAACCTGAAAAGCGGCGGGGATTGAGCACATGATTTCACTCTCCCAGTATCTGATCCTCGGCGCAATCCTGTTCGCCATATCGGTGATCGGTATTTTCCTCAACCGCAAGAACGTCATCGTGCTGCTGATGGCCATCGAGCTGATGCTGCTGGCGGTGAACACCAATTTCATCGCGTTTTCGCATTACCTCGGCGACATTGCGGGGCAAGTGTTCGTGTTTTTCATCCTGACGGTGGCGGCCGCTGAATCGGCCATCGGCCTGGCGATCCTGGTGGTGCTGTTCCGCAACCTGAGCACGATCAATGTTGAAGACATCAACCGGTTGAAGGGCTGATGCGCACATGACCGAGATGCAAAAACTCTACCTTGTCGTGCCGCTGACGCCGCTCGTTGGCGCCCTCATCGCCGGCCTCTTCGGCTGGGCGATCGGCCGCCGCGCGGCGCACACGGTCACCATACTCGGCATGGTGGCGTGCCTGGTCGCGTCCTTCCTGGTCTTTCAGGACGTCATGCAGGGCAACCTGTTTAACGGCCCGGTCTATACCTGGCTGGTCTCGGGCAACATCCGCTTCGAGATCGGTTTCCTGATCGATCCGCTGTCGGCGACGATGATGATGGTGGTGTCCTTCGTGTCGCTGATGGTGCACATCTACACCATCGGCTACATGGCCGACGACCCCGGCTACCAGCGTTTCTTCAGCTATATCTCGCTGTTCACCTTCTCGATGCTGATGCTGGTGATGAGCAACAACTTCCTGCAGCTCTTTTTCGGCTGGGAGGCGGTGGGCCTGGTGTCGTATCTGCTGATCGGCTTCTGGTACACCCGGCCGACGGCGATCTACGCCAACCTGAAAGCGTTCCTCGTCAACCGCGTCGGCGATTTCGGCTTTCTGCTCGGCATCGCGCTGGTGCTGATGTATTTCGGCACGCTGGATTACGCCGCGGTATTCGCCGGCGCCGGGCGGCTGGCCGGCAACAGCATCGAGCTGTTCCCCGGCGTGAGCTGGTCGCTGATGACGGTGATCTGCATCCTGCTGTTTATCGGCGCCATGGGCAAATCCGCACAGTTCCCGCTGCATGTGTGGCTGCCGGACTCGATGGAAGGCCCGACACCGATCTCCGCGTTGATCCACGCTGCGACCATGGTTACCGCGGGCATCTTCATGGTGGCGCGGATGTCGCCGCTGTTCGAGTTATCAGAAACGGCACTGTCGTTCGTGCTGGTGATCGGCGCGATCACGGCCTTCTTCATGGCGCTGATTGCCACTGTGCAATACGACATCAAGCGGGTGGTGGCTTATTCGACACTGTCGCAACTGGGTTACATGACCATGGCGCTGGGCGCTTCGGCTTATTCGGCGGCGATATTTCACCTGTTCACGCATGCCTTCTTCAAGGCCGTGCTGTTCCTCGGCGCCGGCTCGGTGATCATTGCGCTGCACCACCAGCAGGACATGCGCAAAATGGGCGGCCTGGCCAAATACATGCCGATCACCTACATGACCATGCTGATCGGCGCGCTGGCCAACGCCGGCCTGCCGCCGTTTGCCGGATTTTTCTCCAAGGAAACCATCGTCGAGGCGCTACGCAACGCCACGGTGCCCGGCGCCGGGTTCGCCTATGCGCTGGCGGTGGCGGGGGTGTTTATCGGCGCTTTCTATTCGTTCCGGCTGGTGTTCTACGCTTTTCACGGCAAGGAGCGTTTCGCCGACCCGCATGATCCCGACGTGAAGGCGGCGGACGCCGAAGCGGCCGCTGCGGCGTCGCATGACGACCCGCATCTCGTTGATCACGGTCACGACGATCACGGCCACGGCAGCCACGCACACGCGCCGCATGAGTCGCCGGCGGTGGTGTGGGTGCCGTTGGTGTTGCTGGCGATCCCCTCGGTGTGCGCGGGCTGGTTTATCGGCACGATGGTGTTCGGCAACTTTTTCGGCAGCTCGATCACCGTCAATCCGGCGCATCCGGCGGTGGCCATACTGGCGAAGGAGTTCAACGGCATCATCGCCATGATGCTGCATGCCACCGGCACGCTGCCGTTCTGGCTGGCGGTGGCCGGCGCCGGCACCGCCTGGTTTATTTACGTCGTGCGTCCCGACCTGCCGCCGGTGCTGCGCCGCAAGTGGGGCGTGGTGGTGACCATACTCATGGATAAATACGGCTTCGACCGCTTCAACGACTGGTTTTTCGCCGGCGGCGCGCGCGCGCTGGGCACCGGGCTGTGGAAGGGCGGCGACGTCGCGGTGATCGACAACGTGATGGTCAACGGCTCGGCGCGTTTTGTCGGGTGGTGCGCGGCGGTCATCCGCCATGTGCAGTCGGGTTATATCTACCACTACGCCTTTGCCATGATCATCGGCGTCCTGCTGCTGCTGACGCTGGCCTTCCCAAGCTGAACGAGCTGAATGTGAAGAAAAAGAACTGATGATGCACGGATTACCGTTACTGAGCCTCGCCATCTGGGCGCCGATCATCGCCGGCATCGCGGTGCTGTTTACCGGCGGCGACCGCAACGCGCCCATGGCACGGATGATTGCGCTGATCGGTGCGGTGATCGGTTTTGCGGTGACGATACCGCTCTACACCGGCTTCAATATGCAGCAGGGCGGATTCCAGTTCACCGAACTGCGGCCGTGGATCGAGACGTTCAGTATTAATTACCACCTCGGCATCGACGGCATTTCGCTGCTGCTGATCCTGCTCAACAGTTTCACCACGGTGCTGGTGGTGATTGCCGGTTGGGAAATCATCCGGTCACGCGTCTCGCAGTACATGGCGGCGTTCCTGATCCTGTCAGGGCTGATGAACGGCGTGTTCTCATCGCTCGATGCATTGCTGTTCTACGTGTTCTTCGAATCGACGCTGATCCCGATGTTCATCATCATCGGCGTGTGGGGTGGCCCCAATCGCGTGTATGCAGCGGTAAAGTTTTTTCTCTACACGTTGCTCGGTTCGCTGCTCTCGCTGGTCGCGCTGATCTATCTGTACAACGTTGCGGGCGGCAGTTTTTCGTTGCTGGATTTTTACGGGACACCGCTGCCGATTATTACGCAACTACTTGTTTTTATTGCTTTTTTCATGGCTTTTGCAGTGAAGGTGCCGATGTGGCCAGTGCATACCTGGCTGCCTGACGCCCACGTCGAAGCGCCTACCGGCGGCTCGGTGGTGCTGGCGGCAATCATGCTGAAGCTCGGCGGCTACGGCTTTCTGCGCCTGAGCCTGCCCATCGTGCCGGATGCGAGTCATGCGCTGTCGGGCTTCGTCATTGCGCTGTCGCTGATTGCGGTGGTGTACATCGGGCTGGTGGCGCTGGTGCAGACCGACATGAAAAAGCTGATTGCCTATTCGTCGATTTCGCACATGGGTTTTGTCACGCTGGGGTTGTTCATTTTCAACGCGCAGGGCGTCGAAGGCGCGGTGATCCAGATGATTTCGCACGGCTTCATCTCCGGCGCGCTGTTTCTCTGCGTGGGTGTGCTCTATGATCGGATGCACTCGCGGAACATCGCCGACTACGGTGGCGTCGCCAACAAAATGCCGGTGTTCGCCGCGCTGTTCATGTTTTTTGCCATGGCCAATTCCGGCCTGCCCGGCACCAGCGGCTTCGTCGGTGAATTCCTGGTGATCATGGGCGCCATGCAGATCAGCTTCTGGTACGCCTTCGCCGCCGCGGCCACACTGATATTCGGTGCGGCCTACACGTTGTGGATGTACAAGCGGGTGATGTTCGGCGCAGTCGCCAATGACCATGTCCAGGCGCTGCAGGACATCAATGTCCGCGAATTTCTGGTGCTGGTGCTGCTGGCCGTGCCGGTGCTGGTGATGGGCGTGTGGCCGCAGCCTTTTGCCGACGTGCTGCACACCTCCGTCAACGAGCTGCTGGCGCACGTGTCGTACAGCAAGCTGCCGGTGCCATAGGCGACGTCAATCATGCAATACATATCCCCTCTGTGGCCTGCCTATCCCGAGCTGTTCCTGCTGACGATGGCCTGCGTGATCCTGCTGGTTGACCTGTTCATCAGCGACGACAACCGCATCCTCACCTACGGCCTGACCCAGTTCACGCTTGCCGGCTGCGCGCTGCTGACGTTCTTCACCGGCAACGCCGATCCGGTCTATACCTTCAATGGCATGTTCGTCGATGACCTGATGGCGGATACGCTGAAACTGCTGACCTGCGTCGCGGTGATCACCATGCTGGTCTATGCGCGGGTCTATACGGCGGCGCGCGGCCTGTTCCGTGGTGAATTTTTCACGCTGGTGCTGTTCGCGACGCTGGGCATGATGGTGATGATTTCCGCCAATCATCTGCTGACGCTGTATCTCGGTCTGGAATTGCTGTCGCTTTCACTGTATGCGCTGGTGGCGCTGCAGCGCGATTCGGTGCAGGCCACTGAGGCCGCGATGAAGTATTTTGTGCTGGGTGCACTTGCTTCCGGCATGCTGCTCTATGGCATGTCGATGCTCTATGGTGCCACCGGTACGCTGGAAATCACGGAGCTCGCGCTGCTGTCTGCAGAAGGCGTGCGCACCCAGGCGGTGCTGATATTCGGTCTGGTGTTTATCGTGGCCGGCCTGGGTTTCAAGCTGGGTGCGGTGCCGTTCCACATGTGGGTGCCCGATGTTTATCAGGGCGCGCCCACCGCGGTGACGCTGTTCATCAGCTCGGCGCCCAAGTTCGCCGCGTTCGCCATCGTCATGCGGCTGTTGGCGCAGGCGCTGGGTGCGGATGCGCTGGTTGAAGAATGGCGGCAGATGCTGACGATCATGGCGATACTGTCGCTCGCCATCGGCAACCTGGCGGCGATCATGCAGACCAACCTGAAGCGCATGCTGGCCTACTCGACGATTTCGCACATGGGTTTTCTGTTGCTCGGTGTGCTCTCCGGCACCATCGACGGTTTCGGCGCCAGCATGTTCTATGTGGTGGTCTATGTGCTGATGACGCTGGGCTCCTTCGGCATCATCCTGCTGCTGACCCGCGGTGGTTTTGAGGCCGAGAACCTCGATGACTACCGTGGGCTTAATCAGCGCAGCCCGTGGTATGCCTTCCTGATGCTGCTGCTGATGTTCTCGATGGCGGGAGTCCCGCCCACCGTCGGGTTCTACGCCAAGCTGTCAGTGCTGCAGGCGGTTGTGCAAATCGGCCTGTGGCCGGTTGCCGTGATTGCCGTGGTGTTCTCGCTGATCGGCGCCTATTACTACCTGCGTATCGTCAAGCTGATGTATTTCGATACGCCGCAGGACAACGCGCCGATAACGGCCACCGGGGATGTGCGCGCGGTGTTGTCGGTGAACGGCCTCGCAGTTCTCGTGCTCGGTGTGATGCCGCAGCCGCTGATGGTGCTGTGCATCGAAGCCATCCGCGCATCAATCTAATTGCACTGTGTCACAAAATTGCCCCCCTTGAGCATAAGTATCTACACATCTTTACTCCCTCCCCTGCGCGCTGTTTGCGCGGGGGAGGGTTGGGGAGGGGGAAAGCACTGTGTGGCGCCACTGCTCGCCCCCATCCCCGCCTTCCCCCGCGCGCGGGGGAAGGGGTTTCTCTCGTGTTTTTGTAACACAGTGCAGCTAAGGAACCCCTGAATAAATCCAGGGCGCTGCTGTATCAGGCGCGGCGCTTGCCCTTGCCGGTGCGCGCTGTGGCAACCGCGTCGAGCGGCAGCACTGCCTGAAACAACGTGCCTTGCCCATAAAGGGTGCCGGTTTCCTTCAGGTGCTTGAGCATCACCGGCGTTTCCACGTGTTTCGCAATAACCTGTCGATTGAGGCCGTGCGCAAGGTTGTTGACCGCCTTGATAAAGGCCTGGTTTTCGGCGCTGCCGTCGATATCCTGCGTAAAGCTGCCATTGATTTTCAGGCAGTCCACGGCGAAA
>JANNHN010000443.1:0-1774 GCA_031404395.1 Betaproteobacteria bacterium | reverse complement strand
CGTTGGCGCCGAGTACGCCGGCGGCGCGCAGCTCTGCCGCGTAACGGCTGTCCGACAGCATCACACCGTCTGTGGTCAGTGCATAGGCTTCGCCGGTCGCGCCTGGATTTGCAGAGCCGAGGATGCTGGTGAACCGGCTGTCGGCGTAACGCGCGAAGCCCAGACCCGCGATAACGCGGCCTGATGCGTCGCGTACCGGTGCCTTGAACCAGACCATCGGCCGGGCAAACATCGCGCTCGGTTCACCCTCGACACGATCGCGCTCCCGAAAAGGCCTGACGAAACGCGTCGCGCCGCCCAGCACGTGCCGCACGGCTGCCAGATACTCGCCGGGACTGATGCGCCGCCCGAGATATTCCGGAGCCGACGACGCAATGATCACGCCCTGCGCGTCGATCACATTGAAAGCAACCGCGCCGGATTCCTTGAGCGCCGGCGCCAGCGCCGCTGCAAGCGTCACCCGCGCCTGCTGCGGAGCGGTCGTTGTTGACAAGGTAGTGATGCTCGCGCGGATGTGCGGATCGGCCGCCCAGTGACGGACTTCATCCTTGCGATCCTCGATCCACAAGGTCAGCGCCTGCACCTCCGCATTCAGCACTGCAGACAGCCCGACGCCGCGCAAGTCACGCAGGGAATGCTGAATGCCGGAATACGCCCAGGCGCCCAGCCCGATCAGGCCCAGGGCGACGATCAGTGCCGCGGCATTGACCCGCGCGTTGGCGGCAATCAGGCGCATCGCCAGACGGCTGACGGCATCGCTGTCAGCCGTCTGGGTTGCGGGTATCGCGGTTGGAGAAACGACGGGCGCGTGTTCCATGCGGCAATGATACCGCCGCGCCCGGATGCAGCGGGAAATTAAGGCAGAAACACCGTGGAACCGGTCGTCTTGCGGGATTCAAGATCGCGATGCGCCCGCTCGGCGTCGCGCAGCGGATATCGCTGGTTGATGGCGATTTTGACCGCGCCCTTCTTGACCACGGCAAACAATTCACGGGCAGCGGTCAACAGGTCTTCTCGCGTTGCGGTGTAGTTCACCAGCGTCGGCCGCGTCAGATACAGCGATCCCTTTTGCGCAAGGATGCCGATGTTGACCGGCGCCACGGCACCCGAAGCATTGCCGAAACTCGCCATCAGCCCCATCGGTGCCAGGCAGTCCAGCGATTCCGTGAAAGTATCCTTGCCGATGCCGTCATATACCACCGGCACCCCTTTGCCTTTGGTGATGGCTTTGACGCGCTCTGATAGTTTTTCGCGCGACATCACCACCACGTGTTTGCAGCCGGCTTTTTTGGCAATCGCGACTTTCTCATCGCTGCCCACCGTGCCGATGACAGTGGCGCCCAGATGCTTCGCCCACTGGCAAAGGATTTGCCCGACGCCGCCCGCTGCGGCGTGAACGACGATGGTGTCGCCTTTTTTCACCCGGTAAGTACGCCGGCACAGATACCAGGCCGTCATGCCCTTCAGCATCATCGCGGCTGCCGTTTCATCCTTGATGCCGGCGGGTATCTTCACCAGGCGCGCAACCGGCCGCAGCAGCACTTCGGCATAGGCGCCGATCGGCTGCGCATAGGCCACGTGATCGCCGACCTTGAATTCCTTGACCTTGGGCCCGACCGCTTCGACCACACCGGCCCCCTCTGAACCGAGTGTCAGCGGCAGCGGCAGCGGATACAGCCCCGAGCGATGATAGGTATCGATGTAATTGAGGCCGACCGCAGTGTTGCGGACACGGACTTCGCCGGGACCGGGATCGCCAACCGCAACCTCTTCC
>JANNHN010000442.1:0-2238 GCA_031404395.1 Betaproteobacteria bacterium | reverse complement strand
GGCGGCGATCAGCCAGGCGCCAAAAATCAGGGCCCATCCGGTGGGGGTGGTGTCGGGCATGGCATCAAAACATTCAGGCGGATTCAGGGATGGGTGGGGAATTCAAGGGCCGAACTAAAGGATACGTATTCGTATTTCTCTTCGCCGTCTTTCGTAAAGGTGACTGCTTGTCCGCGATGCTGCTGCGCGCCACGAGTGCGTCGCGCAGCACGCCGCAGCACATCCTGCCCTCGTGCAGGAAGGCGATCCCGCCGAACATCTTTTTTTCGGTATAGCCTTTTTTTGACGTCAGCAGATCGCAGATGCGCCGGGCGAGTGTTTCGTCATGGGCCATGGGTGTGCTCCCGGGGTGGTGTGACGCGGGAGCAGCTTATCACTGCGCGGTTTTGCTGCCGTGGTGGTGTGGATAGCGCTTATCAGCCAGCGCGGGCCGGGCGCACGGAAGGCGCCCGGCGGGTGTTAGGGCCTGTTAACAATCATTTCGTGAGATGCGTTGTGGCCAAAATCGTCAGTGGCAAGGCACTTGCCGCGGCCCATATCGGGAATATGGGCAAGGCAAGTAACGCAGCCAGTGGCGATTTTGGCCACAACCCGGAGGGACGGGACGATTTGGCCTCAGGGCGTTGTCGCGCCTTCGCTCATTTGCCTACGGGCAAACCGCGCTCGACGCTCCTAGCCCTGAGGCCAAATCGTCGCCGTCGCACTCATGAAATGATAGTTAACAGGCCCTAAAGCTTTACAAGCGCCAATGTTAATGATTTTATATGACATAACCCGCTATGCGCGGTGGCGCCGTGCGCATTGTGCGCGGCACCGACAAAAAAATCCGGCAATAGCCGATACCCGACACTGGAGACATCTCATGTCCACCCCCGCATCAGGCACGATTGAATCCGTACTGCACGAGAAGCGCGTTTTCCCGCCGAACCCGGCGCTCGCCAAAAAAGCCAATATCTCCGGCATGGATGCTTACCGCGCGCTGTGCGCGGCTGCCGAAAAAGATTACAGCGGTTTCTGGGCCGAGCTTGCGCGCGAACACGTGCTGTGGAAAAAGCCGTTTACGCAGTCGCTGGACGATTCCAAAGCACCCTTCTTCCGCTGGTTCGCCGACGGCACGCTGAACGCCTCCTACAACTGCCTTGACCGGCACCTGCAGACCCAGCCTGACAAAACCGCCGTCATTTTCGAGGCCGACGACGGCAAGGTGACCAAAGCCAGTTACAGGGATCTCCATCGCCGCACCTGCATGCTGGCCAACGGCCTGAAGTCGCGGAACATCAAGAAAGGCGACCGCGTCATCATCTACATGCCGATGTCCATTGAAGCCATCGTTGCCATGCAGGCCTGCGCGCGCATCGGCGCCATCCACTCTGTGGTCTTTGGCGGCTTCTCCGCGAAAAGCCTGCAGGAACGCATCATCGACGCCGGCGCAGTGGCGGTGCTGACCGCCGACGAGCAGATGCGCGGCGGCAAGGCCATTGCGCTGAAAGCCGCCGTCGATGACGGCATTGCGCTGGGCGGCTGCGAGTCGATCAAATCGGTGATCGTTTACAAGCGCACCGGCAGCAAGGTCAACTGGAATCCGCAAGTGGATGTCTGGCTGCATGAACTGGTCAGCAACAAGCCGGAAACCTGCGAACCGGAATGGGTCGATGCCGAGCATCCACTGTTCATCCTCTACACCTCCGGTTCCACCGGCAAACCCAAGGGCATCCAGCATTCCACCGGCGGTTACCTGCTGTGGTGCATCCTGACGATGAAATGGACTTTCGATCACAAGCCTGACGATGTGTTCTGGTGTACCGCGGACGTCGGCTGGGTCACCGGGCATTCCTACGTTTGCTATGGCCCGCTGGCCTGCGGCGGCACCGAAGTGGTGTTCGAGGGCGTGCCGGTCTATCCGGACGCCGGCCGGTTCTGGAAAATGATCCAGGATCACAAAGTCACGGTGTTCTACACCGCGCCGACGGCGATCCGCTCGCTGATCAAGGCCGGCGGCGATCTGCCGAAAAAATATGACCTGACGAGCCTGCGCATACTCGGCACGGTCGGCGAGCCAATCAACCCGGAAGCGTGGATGTGGTACCACGAAACGGTCGGCGGCGGCCGCTGCCCGATCGTCGATACCTGGTGGCAGACCGAAACCGGCGGCCACATGATCACCCCGCTGCCGGGGGCGACGCCAACCAAGCCGGGGTCGGCCACGCTGCCGCTGCCCGGCATCATCGCCGACATCGT
>JANNHN010000441.1:0-2394 GCA_031404395.1 Betaproteobacteria bacterium | reverse complement strand
TGACGATCCAGTTCCATCAATGCCCGGCCGCACAGGTGATTGGCCTGCGCGCTGCGCGGCTCCTGCTCCAACGCAGCCCGGCATCGGGCGATCACACCCGTGTAGTTTTTCTCGTTGAAATCCGCAACCGCGGACTCAAGGTCGGACCACACACGGGATTCGCGCCGGGATCGCAACAGCCGTACCGGCGCGCGCAGCAAATGCAGCAGCAGATTTTTCAGCATGGGTTTGTAATCGGATGTATTCCGGCGTAAACCATCAGGTCATTGTCGCGGGGCGATTGTACGCACCTTCCGCCGCCGCTGCAGCGACCCTCTGCCGCAATGCCTGTTCAACACTGCCGATTACCGGATCCCACACACCTTGCGCGGTCTGGCGGAACAAGCGAGCGGCCGGATACCAGAGCATCGATGATCCGCCCAGGCCATAACGCCATTCCGGCACCAGCGCAGTCATCACCCAGACGGATTTGCCCAGCGCGCCAGTCAAATGCACGACGGACGTGCAGACGCTGATGACCAGATCGAGCGCGCTGACCAGTGCTGCGGTTTCATCGTAGCTGCCGTCTATCGCCTCCGGCCAGTCAACGATGACGATGTCGCCGCCGCTTTTGAGTTCCGCAATTTCATCGGCTCGTTTGCCATATTGCAGATTGACCCAATGCACTCCCGGCACGGACAGCACCGGCAGCAATGCTTGCAATGACAGCGTACGGCGCTCGCGGTGGGTAAATACCGTGCCGCCGCGCCATGAAATGCCCACTTTCAATCCCGCTCCGAGCGAGGACAGTTGCGTGCGCCAGTGAGCGACTCTCTCCGGATCAGGCTTGAGATACCCTTGATGCACCGGAAAATCACTTGCGGAACCCCGCAGATGGTACGGGAGACTGCCGGCATAGATGCGAGCATCGATCGTAATACCCGGATCGGTCTGTGCGGTCGTGTGCAAATCTGCGAGAGGATAAAAAACGCCCCCCGGAAATGAACGGGTAAATAACTGCTGCAATCGCGGGTCGCATTCAAACACACAATGCTGCGCAGCGTTGACCACTTGCTGATAACAGGAAGAAAACATGATCTCGTCGCCCAGTCCCTGCTCGCGCATGACCAGCAGGTTGCGCCCCTGCAATGAAGATCCATCCCAGGGCGGCAGACACGGACGCATGATCTTGTTTTTCGCACGACGGAATCTCTGCTCGAATCCCTGCCAGCCTGCGCGATATTCGCCGCGCATCAGGTGTATCAATCCCATATGGAACTGCGCGTCGGGAAAATCCGGATACACATCGAGGGCGCACTGATATGCGGCGACGGCCTCATCGGTTTTGCCCAGGGCAAACAGCGCCGATCCCAGAGTCACATGAATATCCGGCCGGTCGGCACGGTAGGTCAGCGCCTTGCGGCAGGCCTCGACCGCGCCCTGCATGTCGGTGCTGCCATAACGCGCGGAGGCCAGCAGAAACAGGGTTTCAGGGCTTTCGCCGTTATCGATGATGGCGCGCTCCGCAATATGCAGCGCCTCGGCAGACATGCCCAGCCGGCTGACCTCCCGGAACAGTTTGATCAGCAGATCGTAGCGTCCTGGCGCGAGCTCCTGTGCAATCGACAACTCGGCGAGTGCATCTTCCGGGCGATTCGCAGCCTCGAATATCTCTACCAGGCGCACCCGGTACGCCAGTTCACCAGGGCGTAAAACCACGGCGCGCCGGCAGCTCGCTGCGGCGCCATCCAAATCGCCGGACTTGAACAGGGCGGCGGCGAGATCGGCATGTGTCTCCGCCAGCCCGGGATTTGCGGCAATTGCAGTCCGCAGATGACTGATGGCCTCGTCATGCCGGCCCAGCGCCAGCAATGCCCGCCCGCAGAGATGATTCGCCCGGGCGCTGCGCGGAGCCCGCGCCAGCACTGTCCTGCACGCTGCGATGGCGTTTTCGTATTGTCTCCCGTCCAGGTGCGCGAGCGCTGATTCCAGCGCCGGCGACAACAGCTGCTCCTGCCTGGCACGCAGGGCCTGTGCGGGCGCGCGCAGCAACTTCAGCAGCAGGTTTTTCAGCATGATTGCGGTCTCAATTCAGTCGCGCGTCAACTATTGAATGAACTGCCGCCCCGGGGGACTACACCGGATATGATGGGCTTGGTATTCTTGTAGTTTACACGGTCAGTTTTGCTGTTAGACAAACCAAGGATCATTCGCATGGGACTCTTCGGCTCCGCCTCAGGCAAGCAGGTTGACGAATTCGCGCGCACGCTTGTTGAGGAGGTTTTCCGGCTACGCGCACCTGAAAGCAAAGCTGGCCCAGGAAATCCCGGGGTGTCGCTCAGGAACCTCGAAGTCAAAGTTGACGTGCTGTTCGAAAAAGCCACGGCTTTCCGCAAGGAACACCAGCTCGGCATT
>JANNHN010000440.1:0-6702 GCA_031404395.1 Betaproteobacteria bacterium | reverse complement strand
GTTGCGATTGATGCACAACTTCGGTTTTGCGGGTTATGACAAAGTGATTTATGTCGGCACCAACGGCAAGATGTCCGAGGTTTGCGCGGCCATGGGGCTCACCAATCTCGAGAGCCTGGATGAAGTCATCAGCGTGAACCTCCGCAACTACCGGGCCTATGGGCAGCATCTGGCGGGCATGCGGGGCCTGACGCTCGCCCTGTATGACGAGCAGCATCGCAGCAACTACCAGTATGTGGTGGTCACCGTCGGCGAAGAGGCGGCTTTGACGCGCGACGAACTGGTCGAGGTGCTGCACGCGGAAAACATCATTGCGCGCCGCTATTTCTATCCGGGGGTGCACCGCATGGAGCCGTACTGTTCTTATTTTCCGCACGCCCACCTGTTGCTGCCGCGCACGGAACGGTTGTCCGGGCAGGTGCTGGTGCTGCCGACAGGAACCGCAATTTCGGAACAGGATATTGCGCGGATATGCGGGGTGATGCGCACCGCGCTCGGTGCGGCGCGGCCGGTACGGGAGCGGCTCGCGCGGCTGGAACGCCCGGATCCGTCAAACCATGTCGAACCACGATATCAGGGGCCGGGGAATAGTCCGCGGCTGCGGCCTGTTTACCGGACATTGTTTCCGTGGATGAGACTTTCACGGTGATTCCCTGCCTGACGGAGGGTGCCATGTGGAAAATACTGCTGACTGCGTTACTGCTCGCCGGCTGCGTGCAACTGCCATCCACACCTGAGGATATTCAGGCCAGGAAGATGGAGAGTTTGCCTGATAAATCAGTAATTTATATCGTGCGTTCCGCCATGGATTCCCACGAAACCAGCGGACTTTCGCTGGATGATCATGCGCAAATCACCACTTTTCGCAGAACCTATTACCGCTGGGAGGTGGCGCCGGGCATGCATCGCGTCGCCGGGTATGCGGCGGCGAACGAGTCGGTCACTCTGACGACCGCGCCCGGGAAAATTTATTTCCTGGAGCACACGGTTATCGGAACCCGGCGTTCCGGCCCGCAATCGACCGGGCTGCGGGAGATTGGCGAGCAGGACGGGCGCGCGCTGGTGATGCGTTCGCAATTGCTGCAGTAGCGCCTGTCGGGACTGCAGTTCCGACAGGCTGCTACGGAAGTTTTTCGCCCCTGCTCGCCAGTTCCGCCATTTCCCGCTGAAACTCGGGGGGGCCATACGCAGAGACCGCCTGCTGTCGTGTATAAGCGCCGTTCTCCACGATCTGCTCCGAATGCAGCAGCATGCGGTTGTTTTTCTCGGCAAACGCCTGCAGCCACTGGAGCGCTCGCGGCGGGATTCTGCGCCCGACCGGTACCGCGACGTCCACCGGCAATCCCCGCCAGGTGTGCTGGTTGAACAGCACGATCACTTTCGAATTGTTGGGCTTCATCCATTCCGGCAGAGGACTCCCATCCATGCGCCAGCCACAGATGAACTGCCGACAGGGATCGACCGGCCGGTTCGCATAGTCGTTGCATCCCGACCCGGTACTGTGCGGGCAAGGCCGGCCCGGGAATACCGCCACGCCATTGATGTTGATCTGCAGCCAGCCGTTGCAACAGCCGGTGCACGGCTGGCATTCGCGGGGTGGGGGTTGTTTGGCCAAGGTTGTTCCTAGTCGATTCGGGTGAGGGCAGATCGGATCAAGTTTGACAATGTTTCAGGTCCTTTGCCAGGCGCGCCAGCGCTGCCTTCCAGTCGCCATCGAGTCCCTGGCGGTAGATGGGGAAGCCGGGGAACCACGGCGACTCGCCGCCGCTTGCCATCCAGCGCCACTCTGCCGGGCAGGGAACCAGAACGCGGGCAGTCTTGCCGACGCCGGCGCGCAGGTGCATGTTGGTGTTGCTGACGCCGACATACTCCTCGATCAATGCCAGCAGCGCCAGCATCCCTTCCAGATCCTCGTTCACCGCGGTGAAATCGTGCACCGGTCGCGCCAACGCTGCGGACAGCGCGTCGAGTTCCACCGGGTCGGGCCGGCGTTGCAGGGCGATGAGAGTGCCGCGAAAGTCACGCACGGCTTCAGCAAGCTGCGCCGGGGCGATCGTCTTGTGAAGCACCCAGTCTTCGCCCTTCTGCAGATGTGGCAGCGTGCCGGCACGCCACGTGATGCCGAGGTAAGGAGGGGGGCCGGCGCGCGCGAGACGGTCGCGCATCTCGGTGATCCGCTCGGCAAGTGGTTCCAGCTCGATGCTGGGCAGCAGTTCGGGCCAGAACACGACGATCTGCTGGGCGAAGTCCGGGACCGGTGCCGCCTCGTCCCACCGGGACACCGCAGGAAGCGCTGTGGCCGGCAGCGCGCAGAGCGCGTGCGGGAGGTCGCCGATCAGCAACGTCGCATCGGATGCCGGCAGTGGTGCGTTTTCCTCCAGCACGTCATTGAGGAAGTGTGCGCGCGCGAGCAAGCTGCGCAGTTTGTTGCTTGCGCGGTAGGTGATGCGGGCGCCGCGCGCCTGCAGCGCGCGCGCGAACCGCAGGAAAAAAATCTCGTCGCCGAGCCCCTGCTCGCGTACGAGGCACACGTGCGTGCCGTCGAGCTTCGGGGGCAGTTCCTCCGCCAGCGGCAAATCCGGTTGCTGTTCCCGGGCGGGCCGGCTGGCGTAATCGGCCCAGCCCTCGGCGAAGAGGCCTGCGGCCAGTAACGCATCACCAAGGCTATCCTTCATTTGCGCGGACCGATTCATGGACAGTGCGTGCGCATACCAGCGTAACCCTGCGCCGATCTTGCTGTTTTCCATGAGCACTTCGGCGTAGGCCAGCGCGCTGCTCACGCTCTGGGGCGCGAGCTCTGCCGCCACTTTGTAGCAAGGCAGGGCTTCGCGCAGCCGCCCCTGATGGCTGAGCGCCGCCCCCAGCCAACTGTGGGCTTCGACCAGATCGGGCGCGCGTTCAATTACTCGACGCAACAAGGCTTCCGCCTCGCCAAAGCGGCCGACGTCAATCAGCAAGGACGCCAGGTTGCATGGGGGCGAAAGCGAATCCGGCGCGGCCGCGATGCATGCGCGAAACTCGTGCTCTGCCTCCTCGAATCTTCGCAGCACATACAACACGCCCCCAAGGTTGTTGCGTGCGTCGACCCGCTGCGGATCGAGCGCAAGCGTCTTTACGAAGCAGTCGAGCGCTTCCGCTGGCCGACCGAGATCGCGCAGCACGTTGCCGAGATTGAGCCAGACGAGCGCCTCGTTCGCAAACTCACGCGCCTGTTTGCGCAGAAAAGTTTCGGCCTCGCTGAGTCTGCCCTGCATCGCCAGTGCGGTTGCAATCCCGATCCGGTAGTGCACGTTGGCGGGATCGAGCCGGCTCGCCTTGCGGAAAGCATCGCGCGCCTGCTCGTACTGCCCCAGTGCAAGGCAGGCCTCAGCGAGATTCCCGTGCACGCCCGGATGGCCGCGCATTTTTGGCGCCGCGCGCTGCAGGAATTCCACCGCCTGCCCCGGCTGTCCGAGCTGGAGCAGGGCAGTCCCCAGCAAATGCAGCGCATGCGGATTGCCGGAATCCAGCAGCAGCGCCTGTTGGTAGAGTTCCCTGGCCGTGTCCACCCGACCGGCGTGATGCGCCGCCAGACCACGCCGGATCAAGTCATTGAGCACGGGCATACTCTGCATTGTGCGCCATGACATGACGATCTTCTGGTGGAGACGGGCTTGCGGGCAAGTTCATTCCCAATCCAATTTGTTGAATGTTCCCAAAAACATGACAGCCTCGTCAGAGGCATGTTTTGTCATGATTGACGCAATTCTCAATAGTTCTCAGGCGACGAGGACTTACGGTGCGGCACCGGCGTCGCTCGCTGCTCGGGTGTTCTTCAGCGGAACCGCAAACCATTGCCGGTAATGGTATCGCGGCCAGGCTTCGCCATTTTATTTCATCGCGGTCGTCACGGCTGGTTCCGCTGTTGTGGCGGTGAGGGGCGATAACGCATGCAGCGCCGCCATGCAGGCATCGCACAGCATGTGCGAAAAAATTCGCGGATCGCTGCGTCTGCCTTCTCGCAGTGCCAGGGCAGGTCCATTTTTTCCTGCTGCGAGTTGCAGGCTCAAGAAACCTTTGATCGGTCATCGCGAGGGACAAGGTGACGACGCGATCTCGTAACCGATTGGTTTCATTAACTGCGAGAATGCTTCGCTACACCCGCAATGACAAACAGTGGGACCAGCTGCGGGGTCAATCAGAGGCGCTTGACCCCTCATCGGGGCGAAGAACATGAAATGACAATAACCCATTGTTTTTATTGAATTAATTTTTTAACCCCTGTTGCAGGTACGCAACATAAACGTGAAATATTGCCGCTAATTCATGGATTCTGTTGCGCATACCCCCGCCGTTACCAGAAGATCACTGCAACCCTTCCTAGGGAGGGCTAACTTTGATCTGGGGCGTGATTCTGGAGAAGGTAATGGAATGGATTACCACCCTGATTTTCGAAAATTATCAAGGAGATTTTGAATGAATAAAAAACTCATTGCGGTAGCCGTTGCGGGGGCACTCGGTGTGCCGGCCATGGCGCTCGCGCAATCTTCAACCGTGCAGGTTTACGGCAAGATTACGTATGAATATGCACGTATCAAAGAAGGCGCGGGTCGGATCGGCACCGATTATGCCGACAGCCCCGGCGGTACGTCCATTGGCTTCAAGGGTGAAGAGAAGCTGGGCGGCGGCATGGCAGCGTGGTTCCAGTGCGAGTCCTCCGCCGACGTTCGCGGCTTTGACCAAACCGGCTTTTGCACGCGTAACAGCGCGGTCGGCTTGAAGGGCGGTTTCGGCAACGCTTTCTTCGGTCGCTGGGATACGCCGATGAAGCGTGCCCTGAACGTGGGCTCGGTCGGTGCGCAGGAAACCGGGTCGTTCGGCCTGTCCGATATGGTCTTCGGTGGTTCGGGTGGCACGTCCGCGATCGGTTATGCCAACAGCCCGACGGGACGTACTAACCGCGGCCGCTGGAAGCGCCGTGAGACCGCGCTGTCGTACTACGAGTCCCCGAAGTTCGGTGGCTTGCAGGTGCTGGCGGCAATCGGCTCGGGCAACTACTCGACCGACAACGCACTGGCTACCGGCTCGTCCAGCCCCAAACCGCGCGTGACCTCGTTGGCTGCGACTTTCGCCAGCGGCCCGTTCGGCCTCGGTCTGGGTTATGAGAGGCACGACGACTTCGCAGGCGGACCCGGCGCAGGAACGGCCAACGCGGGCGACGACAAAGCATTCGGTGCCAGCGCATCCTTCCAATTCGGTAAAAATTGGAAGGTCGGCGCGACTTACCTCGATGCCAAGTATCAGCAGGCAAACGGCAGTCTGAAGAAGCGGACCTATTCAATTGGTGTTGATGGGACCCTTTCCGGACCGCACGGTATCGAGGCGAATTACGGCTGGGCTGACGATACCAAGGGCACCGGCACCGGTAACATCGACCGCGTCCGTGCCAGCACGGTGGCGGCTCCGAATACCGGCGGCAAGCAGTATTCGCTGGCGTATGTGCATTCCTTCTCGAAGCGCACGGAAGGCCGGCTGATTTACGTTCGGATCGATCCTGACCGGAATGCGACTTATCGCCTCGGCTCCTCGAGCGCTAATAATACCGGTGAGACCATGAGCGCATTCGGCTTCCATCTGGGCCACCGCTTCTAAACGCAATACATTCGCCGGATTCGGCAAAACGGGCGCCTCAAGCGCCCGTTTTTTTTCGTCCGCACCACGGCACGGCAGCCCAGTGCGCTACGAGCGGGTTTGCCGAAACCAGCGTGCTGCACTCACTCCGCCGCCGTGCGGGGTGCAGCGAGTTCCGTGTAAACCCGCTCGAGATCGCGGGCAAAGGTTGCGGCATCAAAGAGCGCGCTCTCGCTTGCCGCCGCAACGCGCGCGCGCATTTCCCGGAGCAGGGCCGGGTTGGTGGCGAGCCGACAGGCAAGCTCTTCGTAATCGTCCAGCGTGTAGGTGATCAGTTCCGGCAAGCCACCATGCGTGAGTATGCTGGCGGAGACGCGCGCGGCGAAAGTGTCGCCGCACAGCGCGACCAGCGGGCATCCCGACCACAGGCCATCGCTCGCGGTCGAATGCGAAGTGTAGGGAAAGGTATCAAGCGCCAGATCGGCGACGCGATAGCGGGCGAGGTGCGGCGCAAAAGGCAGCCGCGGTGAAAACACCACCCGCTCCGGCGCCATGCCGTGCGCCCGTGCGGCCGCCTGCAGATTTGCCGTCGCCAGCGGGTTGTCCGCCGCCAGCCACAACACGCTGCCCGGCACGCGGCGCAGCAGATTCATCCAGCGCGAGAATATTTCCGGCGTAATTTTGACGGACTGGGTGAAACAGCAAAAGACGAACCCCGTCTCGGGCAGCCCGTATTCGGCGCGGGTGAGGGGTTCGACGCGCGGGCGCTGCCGGTCATTGCACTGCCAGCAGTGGTTCAGCCGGATCACGCGCTCCGAGTACGCGGACTCCGCACCGGGCGGCACGATGAACCCGTCGGTAATCAGACAGTCGATGAACGCGGCGCCCATCGTCCCCGGATAGCCCAGCCAGTTCACCTGCACCGGGCACGGTTGCCGGGCGAGGATGGCGGTGCGCGCGCCCAGCGTATAGCCTTTCAGATCGACAAGGATGTCCAGTGCATCATCGCGGATGCGGCGCACGACGAGGTCATCGGGATCCCACGCGATATCGATGAAATGCTCGCAGGCGTTTTTGACGCGCGTGCGCAGC
>JANNHN010000439.1:0-2119 GCA_031404395.1 Betaproteobacteria bacterium | reverse complement strand
ATGCGCACTTTCGCCCAGTCGGCATCCATCTCATCCGCGAGGATAATCGGCAGCGCCGTCAGCGAGCCCTGCCCCATCTCTGCCGCAGGCGACATGATCGCCACCGTGCCGTCGGTAAACACCGTCACCCAGTGGCTGAGTTTGATGCTACCTGTCGCCGCCTCTGCCGCACCCGCAACGAGGTTTTGCAATGCCGGCACGCCGACCGCGACACCGAACGTCAGCCCGGCAGCGCCGGTCATGAAACAGCGGCGGCCGGCATTCGCCGGGCGCCCGGTTTTGCTGCGTGAATTCTTCATCGGAGAGCTCATGCGAATTCTCCTTTCGCCACGCGCTCGATGGCGCGCGCAATGCGCACATAAGTCCCGCAGCGACAGATATTGGGGCTCATGTATTCGACGATTTCATTGCGCGTCGGCCGCGGATTCTGCTTGAGCAACCCCGCCGCGCGCATGATCTGCCCGGACTGGCAGTAGCCGCACTGCGGCACCTGCTCGGCCAGCCACGCTTTCTGCAGCGGATGGCTGGTGTCTGGCGACAGGCCTTCGATCGTGGTGACCTGTTTGCCGGCGACATCTTTCAGCGCATGCAGGCAGGATTGCGTCGGCTCGCCATTGAGATGCACGGTGCACGCGCCGCATTGCCCCGCGCCGCAACCGAACTTGGTGCCCGTGAGTTTCAGCTCCTCGCGCAGCACCCAAAGCAGCGGCGTATCGGGCGCTGCGGTAATGGATCGGCGCTGGCCGTTGACGGTCAGCGTCACAGTGATATTGCTCATGAGTCTCCTCCTTGTGCGTTACCGGGATGTCCTCGAGGGGTCTCGCGCAGTCTGCTGCCGCGCTATGCTGAAACGATTCTAGACCAATCACCCGGCAGCGCGCAGCCGGCCTTGCCTGCTGTGACAGAAAATTACAACCTGCTGTTTTTATTGATTAAATTTTCCGCCCTGCGTGGTGCGGACGCTCGAAGCCGTCGCGCGCGACACGGCCGTCCGGCGAATTTACATCGCGAGGAGTGGATTCTCCCAACGCAACCCCGCGAAGCGCGCGAAGTCTCCGTCGGTCGAGCAAAGTATCAGTCCATGTTCAATGGCCAATGCAGCGAGGTGCGCGTCCGGCACCAGGTTTGCGTGTGTGCCCGGCGCCGCGAGAAGTTCACCGAGAATTTTTTGATGGTGCTCCATGGGCTGAGGCATCCACACCTGCACGGCTTCGAGCCAGGCTTGCGCCTGCCGCCAGGCGTCTTGCATGGGTTCGGGCTTTTCGAATATCCGTGGATTGGTCGTGACCCGCAGAAATGCCAGTATGCTGGGCCACGGCAAACCGACAGGCGCCACACCGTTGAGGCGCTGGTCGAGCCATGCGCGCGCGCGTTCGTGCTGGGGAAAAGTGCTGACGTGGGCGTAGATCAGCAGGTTCGCATCGACCAGTATCACCGGAACGACTCGCCCTCGGCACTGGCGAGCACCTCGGAGACATTGTCGATATTGCCCACAAGACACCGCCCAAGCGACACCCCGCGCGTACGCGTCGTGCGGCGCGCCGGCGGGGGGGAGGCCATGTGGCCCAAGCCTTGCCGCAGCGCCTCATTCACGACAGCCTTCAGGCTCGCCTTGCGCGCCTTGCGCAACCGCTCCAAGGCAACGGCCACGTCCTTATCAAGGGTCAGGGTTGTTCTCATGCATCAAAGCATAATCAGGTGATGTCTTGATGTCAATTCGATAATATCCTGACGGCGATTTTATGGATTGTGCCTGACGGGAAGATCATTGGGAACGGGCCGATTTCCCCTCTCAAAACAGCCTCTCCGCACCACATCATCCATCTCTTTCGTTGAAGAGCTGCCAAGAGTCAGGGTCAGCATTATTGCCCTAAATGACCTGCCCGGCGCGGAACAACCCGCGCGGCGCACGGTGCAGACGCTCAAAACCGTCGCGCGTAACGCGGATCAGCTCGCCGACCTGCACGCCGGCGCGTTTTGATTCATCGGCATCGGCGGTAATCACGTTGGGCTGTATCACCACGGTCATGTTTTCTTCGAGCGTCATGGCCGGCAACGCACCGGCCATGCGGCTGCGGGTGCCGACGATGGGCTGGAAATAGCCGCCGCCGAAACCGTG
>JANNHN010000438.1:0-3854 GCA_031404395.1 Betaproteobacteria bacterium | reverse complement strand
GCGCCATCCCCAGTGTCCGCCCGGTTTCAGCGGGTAGAGCAGGAAAATCAGTGTCAGTGTGAACAGCAGGTGGTTGCCGCGGAAAATCATCGCTTCCGGCGGCCCGAAGGCGGCGATGTACATGTGGTACAGCGACATCGCGATGGCGACGATGGACACGGTCCATTTCAGGCCTCGCGATATCGGGCTGGTTGCCGCTTTTTCTTCTTCCATTGATCCTCCCTGCGGACGCAGAACGGGGCGGCATGGCCGCCCCGTTAATGGTCTCGTTGTTGGTGCTGCTTACATGGCTCCGACTTCTTTGTAGAACTTGATGGCGCCCGGATGGAAAGGCACGCCGATGTCGGCGGCCATGTCCTTGGGCGTCAGGCTGGCCATGGCCTTGTTGACGGAAGCCATGGTTTCGATGTTGGCGGCCGCAGCGGCAGTCTTCACCATGGTGTAGACGGTCTGTTCCGGCAGGTCGCAGGAGACCACCAGATGCGCCGAGTAACCGATCATCGCCACATCCTTGTCCTGCTTGGGATAAGTACCGGCCTTGACCACCAGCCTCTGATAGCCGGGATTCATCTTGCGCAGTTCGCTCATGGTTTTGTCGTCCACCGGCACGATCTTGATGTCGCGGGCGCTGGCCAGATCCATCACTGATGAGGCGGGGATGGTGGTGCCCAGCGTGAACACCTGGGCGTGGCCGTCCTTCATCATCGACACGGCGTCGGTGTAGGACTGGAAGTTGATTTTCGACAGCGACTGGTAATTCAGGCCATTCAGCGTCAGCACCAGGTTGGTCAGCAGTTCGCCGGTGTTGCCCTTGGGTTGGGTGACCACCGATTTACCTTTGAAGTCGGCAAAGGTGTTGATCTTGGCATCGGCCAGCGCAACGATCTGGAAATACTGCGGATACAGGTTGGCCATCTGGCAGACTTTGGTGGTTTTTTTCGGATACGGCGCGTTGCCGGCGACGCCGTCCACGGTGGTGCTGGAGTTGCCGAAGCCGATCTGCGCCTTGCCTTCATCGACGCCGCGCACGTTGGCGATGCCGGCGCCCGGGGTGGCGGTGATGTTGAGGCCGGGGATGGCTTTTTCCCACATGCTTTTCAGTTGGCCGCCCAGCGGTACCCAGACGCCGCCCTGCGGGCCGGTCATCATCGTCATCTGTTGCGCGCCGGCGGCACCGGCGAACGTGGCTGCTACGGCGAGACCGAGTGCGGATGCAATTACTTTGGCTTTCATGAGTCCTCCTTCGGGTTGTATTGCGGGATCAATCAGTTTGATCAGTTTTCTTTTTTTAGGATACTGCTTCCGGGGCATTGTGTGGGGCGGGGCGGGCGTCGTCAAGCACCCGGCCAGTCAGGGTCGTTCAGTCAAATTCATCCAGCCCAACCCCGCCTCGGTGGTGGTCGCCGGTTTGTATTCGCAGCCGATCCAGCCGGTGTAGCCGATTTTGTCGATATGGCGGAACAGGAACGGGTAATTGATTTCGCCGGTGCCCGGTTCATTGCGACCGGGATTGTCGGCGAGCTGCAGATGCGGGATCAGCGCGAGATTGGATTCGATGCCGCGCGCGAGATCGCCTTCCATGATCTGCATGTGATAGATGTCGTACTGCAGGAACAGATTGTCGGAGCCGACAGCCTTGATGATGTCGATGGCCTGTTTCGAGTAATTCAGGAAGAAGCCAGGAATGTCGCGGGTATTGATTGGCTCGATCAGCAGCTTGATGCCGGCCTCCTTGAATTTCGGTGCGGCGAATTGCAGGTTGCGGATGAAGGTCTCACGCGCATCGTTCGGATCGACATGGGCCGGGCGGATGCCGGCGAGGCAGTTGACCTGTTTGCAGCCGAGCGCGGTGGCGTAGGTAATGGCGCGGGCGACGCCGTCCTGGAATTCGGCGGTGCGCTGCGGGTGGCAGGCAATGCCGCGCTCACCGCCGGCCCAGTTTCCGGCGGGGAGGTTATGCAGCACCTGTGTCAGCTGATGCTTGTTCAGTACATCAGCCAGTGCGTTTTTGTCGTAATCGTACGGAAAAAGATATTCGACGCCCTTGAATCCGGCTTTTGCCGCGGCGGCAAAACGGTCCATGAACGCGACTTCGTTGAACAGCATGGTGATGTTGGCGCAGAAGCGGGGCATGGCGGCATTCCAGTGCGGAAATGGTGGAGTCAGCCATTATAATCACGGTCATGGCGCATCCTGACAAACCTGCAATTGCGATCCTGCTGGCGGCCGGTGCCGGCTCGCGTTTCGGCGGCGGCAAGCTGCTGCATCCGCTGGAGGACGGCGTGGCGATAGCCGCGCATGCCGCGCGCAACCTGATCGCCGCGGGGCTGGAGGTCACGGCGGTGGTGCGGCCCGGCGATTTCCCGGTGTACGAATTGCTGGAGCAGGAAGGTTGCACGGTGACGATGTGTCCGGACGCGGCGCTCGGCATGGGCGTGAGTCTGGCGCATGGCGTGGCGATGACCAGGGATGCGGACGGCTGGATTGTGGCGCTGGCCGACATGCCGCACATCAAACCCGAGACGATTGCGCGCGTGGCGCAGGCGCTGGCGACCGGAGCGGAAATTGCTGCGCCCGAATATCAGGGTGATCGCGGCCATCCGGTGGGATTCAGCAAACGCTTCCGGCATGATTTGCAGGGACTGATTGGCGACAGCGGGGCGCGCCCCATCGTGCAGCGCAATCTGGCGCTGGTGCGGTTGATCGAGTGCGACGATCCCGGCGTGCTGCTCGACATCGATCGCCGCAGCGATCTGGTGAAATAATCGTAAGATGTTGATTTTAAAGGATAAATAATGTCACGCTTTACCGGCACCGAAAACTATGTCGCCACCGATGATCTGATGCTGGCGGTCAATGCCGCGCTGGCGCTGGAGCGGCCGCTGCTGATCAAGGGCGAGCCGGGCACCGGCAAAACCATGCTGGCACTCGAAGTGGCGAAAGCGCTCAAGCGTCCGCTCTACGAGTGGCATATCAAATCCACCACCAAGGCGCAGCACGGCCTGTATGAATACGACGCGGTGTCGCGGCTGCGCGATTCGCAACTGGGTGACCCGCGCGTCAAGGATATCGGCAACTACATCGTGCAGGGCATGTTGTGGAAAGCCTTCGAGTCGGATCAGCAGGCGGTGCTGCTGATTGATGAGGTGGACAAGGCCGACATTGAATTCCCCAATGACCTGCTGCGCGAACTCGACCGCATGGAGTTTTATGTCTATGAAACCCAGCAGCTGATCAAGGCCAGGCAGCGGCCGCTGGTGATCATCACCAGCAACAACGAAAAGGAACTGCCGGACGCCTTCCTGCGCCGCTGCTTTTTTCATTACATCCGTTTTCCCGATCCGGAGACCATGGCGAAAATCGTCGATGTGCATTTCCCCGGTATCAAGAAGAAATTGCTGTCCCAGGCGCTGAATGCCTTTTTTGAAATCCGCGAAGTGCCGGGACTGAAGAAAAAGCCGACGACTTCCGAACTGCTCGACTGGCTGAAGCTGCTGATGGCGGAAGATATACCGCCCGAGGCGCTGTACAGCCAGGACATGCACAAGATCGTGCCGCCGCTGCATGGCGCGCTCATTAAAAACGAGCAGGATGTGCATTTGTTCGAGCGGCTGGTGTTCATGTCGCGGAGAAAATAGTGATTGGTAATTGGTGATTGGTTGTAGGGTGGCTTTTCCGGAAGTGGCCGCCTGGCCCTTCCCAATCATCAGTTATCAGTAGTGTCCCAACGTTTTCACGAGGGCCAGTTATCAGTTGATGATCGAAATGTGGAAACGAGCGATTTTGTCTGGTCTCGATTTGAATGTCGAGGTGCAGTGAGTAGGTTGGGGTGAGCTTGCGAACCCCAACGTGCG
>JANNHN010000437.1:0-2817 GCA_031404395.1 Betaproteobacteria bacterium | reverse complement strand
GATTGCCGTGGATCAACAAAATCGGCGGCCCGTTGCCGCCGTAACGCAGATTGATCCTGACCTCGGGATCACTGGTCTGGATCTGGGTGTGCTTGAAATCTTCGAACACTGATTGACTCCTCAAAAATGCAAAGCGTGTTGTTGACGCCCTGCGGCTGCTGCCTGACCTGCCCGTCATGAGGACGAGCCGGCAGCGGACGCACAATCCTGCCAATCGCGCGTGCTAACATCGCCGCCCCTGCCGCTGCCGCGCCCGGCACCATGCTTGCAGCCCGCAACCGCAGTGACAGTACTTGTAAATATACAATAAAATCAATCAATTATACAACACTCCGGAAGGATCGTCTCATGTTCAATCCGTTCAAACCGCTCGAGCATATACACGCCGAAGTCTTCACCTCCATGCCGGGCAAGTTCCGCAAAAAAAGCCGCAGCGCGTGGTCTGATCCGAACCGGCAAAACTCTGAAGTGGAATGCTTTCTGGAAGCGCCGGCGTTTGATCGCGCCGGCAACCTGTTCGTGTGCGACATCCCGTTCGGCCGCATTTTCCGCATCACGCCCAAGGGCGACTGGGATCTGGTTATCCAGTACGACGGCTGGCCCAACGGCATGAAATTCCACAAGGATGGCCGGTTGTTCATTTGCGATTACAAGGAAGGCCTGCTCACGCTCGACGTCAAGACCGGCAAACTGGAAAACGTGCTGCGCACGGCCTACAGCGAAAGCTTCAAAGGCTTGAACGATCTGCACTTCGCCTCGAACGGCGACCTCTACTTTACCGATCAGGGCCAGACCGGCATCGCTGATCCAACCGGCCGCGTCTTCCGCCTGAAAGCCAGCGGCGAACTGCGCCGCCTGGTCGATAACGCGCCCAGCCCCAACGGCATTACGGTATCGACCACGGAAAAACATGTGTATGTCGGCATGACGCGGTCGAACTCGGTATGGCGCCTGCCGCTGATGGCCGACGGCTCGGTGTCCAAAACCGGTCTGGCGATCCAGCTCTCCGGCGGTGTGGCCGGGCCCGACGGCATCGAGATGGACGGCGAAAACGGTTTGCTGGTGTGCCAGCTCGGTGTGGGCATCTGGCGCTTCGACGCCAATATGCTGCCGACCCATCTGATTTCGTCAAAAGATCATGCTCGGCATCACCATCTCGACAATGTCGCTTTCGGCGACCCGGAGCGGAAGCAGATCTTCATCACCGAAGCGCTGACCGGCGACGTATTGACTGCAAAAGTGCCCTTTGCGGGCAAGATCATGTACGGTCATCTATAAGGCTGGAAAGCTTGAAACTTCTCGTCTTGCCCGGCGACGGCATCGGCCCCGAAATCACCACGGCCACGCTGGCGATGCGGCGCCAGCGCCCCGGATTCGACGCCGCAGCCAGGGCCATGGAAGCAGCCATTGATGCTGCGCTGCAATCTCCGGACACGCGCACCGTGGATCTCGGCGGCATACTCGGCACGCGCGCGTTCAGCGCAAAAATCGCCGCGGCGCTCTGAGGCGCATCTGTACGTTGTCGTACATACTAAAATAAACATTTCGCCTAACCTGTGTTTCATCCATGAAATTTTTTCGGAGATAGACACAAATGAATCCCACAAAAATCACAGGCATCGTCCTGATTGTCGCGGGTTGCCTTGGACTGGCATACGGTGGCTTCAGTTACACGAAAGAAACATCCAACGTGAAACTGGGCCCGATAGAACTCAGGGTGCAGGAAAAGGAAACGATATCCGTACCGCTGATTGTCAGCGCTGGCGCGATCGCCGTCGGCGTGTTCCTGCTCGTGAGTGTCGGACGCAAATAACCTGCTGCCGGAATGCGTGGCCGCAACAGCGGCCGGCAATGGCGCGAGACGAACCTTGTCTCGCGCAGCGGTTTACTTGCTGTGCGGTGCAACCCGCAGCCCTGCGGCAGCCACCGGTTCCTGCGCTACTTTTTCTCCGGGTCGCCGGGCAATCCACAATTGCACCAATGTCAGCCCGACCGCCAGTACCGGCGGGCCAATGAACAGGCCGATGAAACCGAACGCGATCACGCCGCCGAATACGCCAAGTACAATCAGCAGTAAAGGCAATTTGCTGCTGCGGCTGATGAGATAAGGCTTGACCAGATTGTCGATGGTGCTGATGGCGAGGAAACCCCACAATGCCATGAATATCGCCCAGCCTATTTGCCCTTCGTAGATCAGCCATACAGTGGCGCCACCCCATACCAGCGGTGGCCCGACTGGAACGATGGAGAGGAAGAACGTCGCCGCAGCGAGTAAAAATGGAGCTGGAACTCCGGCGATGAAAAATCCGGCCAGGGCCACCAGCGCTTGCGCCAGTGCTGTGCCAAAAATGCCGTGGACCACGCCGGTCACAGTGTTGTGGATTGTTGCCAGCAATTCATTACCCAGTCCGCCGGCAATTTCGTCAAGCACTTTGCGCATACCAAGCAGCAACGCTTCGCCATCGCGGTAAAAAAAGAATCCGATGAAAATTGCCAGTGCCAGTTGCAGCAAACCCTCGCCGGCGACCTTGCCTGCGCCGACCAGAAAATTTCGCGTGGGCTCGAGCAAGCCTTTCCACTGTGTAGTCAGACTATCGCCGCTGGCAGCGACACGGAGCCAATAATCAGAGAGTAATTCCCCAACCAGCGGGATTTCCCGCACCCATGCGGGAGGCGTTATGGGACCGCCATTCAGCATCGCTTTGCCCGCCTCGATGGCAGCGGTCACCGTGTCCGCAAGAGTTGCAGCCAACCACACGGTGGGGCCGATCACCACGACGACCAGCAACAGCGTCATTGCCAGCGCCGCCAGCACAG
>JANNHN010000436.1:0-2817 GCA_031404395.1 Betaproteobacteria bacterium | reverse complement strand
CACCAGTACGCCCATGATGCGGGCGTCGGATTTGTACTGCCTGGCGTTGGCCTGGAGTGATTGAAATGCGCCGCGTACTGCGGCAGCATCCGCCAGATTCAGCGCCACGCCCTGGGCCTCGGTCTTGTGCAGGATGTCCGGTGATTCGATTTTGAGTACCACCGGATAACCCAGTACCTGCGCCGCGGCCACGGCTTCATCCGCCGTCGTCGCCAGTTGCGCTGCGGCTGTGGTCACACCAAAAGATTGCAGCAGTGCCTGTCCTGCGATACTGGCCACGGCGCCCGTTGCCGCAGGCAGCGCGGGCTTGGGCAGTGGCAAGGCCTTGCGTGCAGGTTGGTCGCTCAGCCAGTTCCGCCGTGCCTCGGCATAACGCACCAGCGCGGCGACAGCATCGACGGCGGGCTCGGCGCTACGCAGATAAGGAATACCCGCTGCGCGCATCAAGGTCGCCGCAATGTCGGGCATGCCCATCCAGCACACCACGAACGGCTTGCTGATTTGCGCCTTGGCTTCGGCAAAACTCTGCACGGTGATCTCAGCGTATTTGTCCGTGAACGACAGCCAGACGATGGCTACATCGACCTGCGGATCGGACAACAGGATTTTCAGGCTGTCGCGCATCAGCGCCGGATTGACCAGACCCTGCGCCGTGATGTCCACTGGATTGCTGGTGGAGCCAAATGCCGGCACGACTTTGCGCAAAGCTTCGGTGGTTCCTGCGTTCAACGTGGCGACATTCAATCCCAGCTCTTCCGCGCGATCCGCCATCAGCGCACCGGCGCCGCCGGAGCGCGTCACAAAGCCGATACCCTTGCCGGCCGGCAATCCGCACTGTGAAAAAATATCAACAAAATCAAGGAGTTGCTCATCACTGCGGGCGCGGATGATGCCGCGCTGACGAATCACGCCATCGAACACCGCGTCTTCGCCAGCCAGTGACCCGGTGTGCGAAGCAATCGCGCGCGCGCCGGCGCGGGTACGCCCGACCTTGGTCAACACCAGCGGCTTGGCGCGCTGCAACGCGTCTTCGGCAACTTCAAGCAGACCCACCCCATTCTTCAGACCTTCAATATAACCGGCCCCCACTTTGATGTTGTCTTCGGCGATGATGGCGCGCATGACATCGACAAACTGGATGTCGGTTTCATTGCCGGTATTGACGAAGTAACCGAAGTTGAGTCCGCGCTTGCGTGCCGTGCCGGCGGTAGCCGTGCCCAGCGCGCCGGACTGCGTGACAAAAGCAGCAGTACCTTCCGGCGTCGGCCCCAGCGAAAATTGGCTGAACGTGGCCATCACGTTCTCAAACACATTGACCAGGCCCAGGCAGTTCGGGCCCAGAATGCGCACCCCGCTCTCCGCAATGGCTTTTTTCAATTCGGCTTCGAGACGGATGCCGTCACCGCCGACTTCACTGAATCCGGAACTGAACACGACTGCGGCTTTGACCTTTTTCTTGCCGAGTTCGCGCAGGGTATCCGGCACCTGCTTCGCCGGCACCGCAATCACCGCGAGATCAACGGCTCCCGGTATGGAAGCCACATCGGGATAACACGGCAAATCAAGCAAAGTCTGATATTTTGGATTAACCGGGAATATCCGCCCGGCATAGCCTTTATCGACCAGCGCTTTCAGCGTGCGCCCATTGATTTTGTTGAAATCGGCGGAAGCGCCGATGACCGCAATGGACTTGGGGTGCAGCAAAGCCTGTACGGCATCGTTCATTTACTGGACTCGCCTGGACGGAAACGTGCGGGCACGATAGCGGCTGGGGCGATGCGGGTCAAACTGCAGTCGTGCTAGATTGCCGTCCTGTATCCTGATTTCACCGCGAGGAGGCGTCATGAAAAGAATCATTCACTGCAGCGCGGCAGTACTGCTGGCGATGTCCGCATCATGGGCCGGTGCGCAGAATTTTCCAACCAGATCGCTGCGCATGGTGATTCACTTCCCGCCCGGCGGGCCGACCGATTTTGTCGGTCGTGCATTGGCGCAAAAACTGACCGAACTCTGGAAACAGCAAATCATTGTTGAAAACCGCCCCGGCGCCAGCGGCATCATCGGTGTTGAAACCGTGCTGCGCGCTCCACCCGACGGCTACACGCTGCTGTTCGGCACTTCGGGTTCACTGGCGCTGGCGCCCGCCCTGAATCCCAAGTTGCCCTACAACGTATTTACCGATCTCGCGCCGATCACGCTGGTGGTGATCAATCCGCAGATTCTGGTGGTGCATCCCTCGCTGCCTGTTCATAACGTGCGCGAGTTGATCAAACTCGCCAAGTCGAAGCCGGGGCAGATCAACTACGCATCGGTGGGTCCGGGCAGCCCGAATCACATGGGCATGGAATTGCTGAAGTCGATGGCCGGCATCGACATGGTGCATATCCCGTACAAGGGCACAGCGCCAGCAGTAACGGATTTGATTTCCGGGCAAGTGTCCTTGCTGTTCAACAGCATGCCCTCGGTGCTGCCGCATGTGGCCTCGGGCCGGCTGCGGGGCATCGCCGTCGGCAGTGCGCAACGTTCACCGGCCGCACCGGACATCCCCACGGTCGCCGAGGCCGGCTTGAAAGGTTATCAATACGTAACCTGGTACGCCCTGCTCGCGCCCGCGGCGGTACCCAAGGACATCATCGCCAAAATCAATGCCGATGCGGTCAAGGTGCTGTCGCAGCCGGACATGGTGCAGCGTTTTGCCAGCCAGGGTGCGGAGCCGGCGCCGGGCACGCCGGATGCGCTGGCCAGATTCATGCGCGCCGAGTATGACGAATGGAAAAGGGTTATCAAGACGACGAATATCAAGATCGACTGAGCGTG
>JANNHN010000435.1:0-5264 GCA_031404395.1 Betaproteobacteria bacterium | reverse complement strand
AAGACGCCACGGGCTGTCCGCCGTGATCTGTTTTTACGCGGCTCAGCCGCGAGGTGAGCGAAGCGCGCTCAGACTTTCCCGCCGCAGAGCTCCGCGGCGCGCTTCATCGCGTATTGGGCGTGGTTGAAGCCGGGCACATTGAAGGTTTTGTCGTCGCTGCGGAAGATGAACGGATGCTCACCGTGCTCCCGGTACAGTGAAAACAGCGATTTGTCGTCCATGCCGGGCTTGAGCTCCCGGACCAGGAATGCCTCAACGGTTTTTTGTGCTATCGCGATGGCCTCCACCGTTGTCACGCATTCGCCGATACGCCGCACCTGTGCCTCCGGCTTCAGGTGTTTACTGATTCCTTCCACAAAAAATGTCACGCTTTTCCCCTGGACTTCGTTGATCAATCATTTCAGGTATGCGACTGTGCACTGCGTTGATGCCGCCGTCAATTCTTGACAGGGCGTAAAAAAAAGAGTCGCTGCAGTGCAGCTTCTGCGGTGCAGCGTGAAGAGGACATGTGAAATGCGCCCGTGCGCTACTCCGCCTTGATATTCGCTTCGCGAATGACTTTGCTCCAGCGCTCGTATTCTGAGCGCAGGAATTCCGCCGTCTGCTCGGGCGTGCCGGTCTGGATATCGCCGCCGAGTTTGGCGAAGCGCTCGCGCATGTCCGGCGCCGACATGGCTTTTATCGATTCGGCATTGAGGCGGTCGATGATGGGCCGCGGAGTGCCGGTCGGTACCAGGATCGCATACCAGTTGACCGCCACCAGGCCGGGCAGTCCGGCTTCGGCGGAGGTCGGCACGTCGGGGATGGAACCGTTGCGCTTGTTGTCGAGGATGGTGATCGCGCGCATCTTGCCTGCATTGACATAGGACACCGCGCTGGAAATCACCACAATCACCATATCGACTTCGCCGCTCAGCGCGCCGGCGATGCCGAAGGTCGCGCTTTTATATGGCACATGGGTGAATTTGACCTTGGTGGCCAACTGGATCAATTCCGCAGCCAGGTGGTTCGCGGAACCGAAGCCACCCGAGCCGTAGGCGATTTTGCCGGGGCTGGTACGCGCGACGCGGATCAGTTCGCGCATGCTCTTCGCTGGCACCGACGGATGCACGATCACCACATTGGGGATGGTCGCCAGCAGCGCGACCGGCGCAAAATCGCGCAGGCCGTCGAAACCGACCTTGGGATTGAGCAGCGGATTGGTCAGCACCGGCACTGCGCCCATCAGCAGCGTGTAACCGTCGTTGGGCGATTTGGCGCCGGCCAGAAAACCGATGTTGCCGGAAGCGCCGACGCGTGGATCCGGCACGACCTGCTGGCCGAGCGCAGTTGAGAGTTTGCCGGCGATCAACCGGCCGACCGTGTCGGAGCCGCCGGCAAAGGGCAGGATGATGCGGATGGTTTTGGTCGGGTAGGTCTGGGCGTGCGCGGCGGTTGCGGTGACAAGCGCAATGCAGCCAGTGATCAGAATACGGTGGACGATGGACCAGCGGTCGGTGTGGGGCATGGCGTGTATTTCCTCCGGATTGTCGGTTGGAGGCGCGTCACGATCCGGTCTTGTGGCGCCCCCTCCCCTTGCCCTCTCCCCCGCGAGCGGGGGAGAGGGGTTTAATTTTTATACGCTGCTACTGTAGCACTGACTGGGCGCGGGTTACTCACGGGATGCTTGTTCGCTGTCACTCTCAACCAGTGCCCATACCCGTTTGAACGGGCCGCGGTTTTTCAGCAGTTCGCCGCCAGCGTCCGCCGCGAGCTTATCGTCAATCCAGATGGGTTTGCCCATGCTGGCGGCAGTATGCGCACGACGGGCGTTTTCCTCAAACAGAAAAGTGCCGCCCACGCATTCCTCCACGGTCGCGCCGGTGATCGCTGCGCCGTGGGCACGCAGCAGCACCGCACGGTGCGTGCCCAGCGCTTTCGCCAGCGCAGTGCCGCGGTCGGCGTTGGTCACCAGCCGCGGGTCGTCATAAATCGGTATGCCGTCATGGAACAGCGTGCCCATCAGATGAATGGGTTTCAGTTGATGTTCGCTGGTGGTGAAGGCTGTCGAATGCAGGCCGTGATAATGGATCACGCTGCCGATGTCCGGCCGTGCCTTGAGAATTTCGAGATGGATCGGGTATTCGCCGGGCATCGCGCCGTCGCCCGAGACCTTGCGGCCTTTCATGTCCACCACCAGAAAATCCCCGGCATTGGCTCGCGGCCCCAGTGAATGGCGCGCCAGCAGGAACAGATCGGAATCGGGAATGCGTGCGCTGATGTGGCCAAAGCCCTCAATGAAGCCGCGCTTGTACAAAAAATTCCAGGCCTTCAGCAAGTTGGTGACCAGAACGTCGGGTGCGTACGTGCTCATAGGTCGCTCAGAGAATTTTCTCGCCGAACTTTTTCAGCGCGGGTTCCGACAGCGTCAGTCCCAAACCCGGTTGCTCCTTCAGCGTCAGCATGCCGTTGGCGATTTTCGGCGGGTCGGTAAACAGTTCCGCCTGCAGCGGATCGCGTTCGGGGTCGGTGAAGGATTCGACGATGCAGCCTGCGGGGCTGCCGGCGACGATGTGGGCGTGGATGAAACAGTCGTGGTGCGGGGCGACCTGCACATGGTTCATTTCGCACAGCGCGGCAAGTTTGCGGCCCATGGTGAAGCCGCCCATCATCGTGCAGTCGAACTGCAGAATCTGAATGGCGCCGTCTTCGACCAGGTCGCGGCAGCCGTAGCCGGTGAGCTCGCTTTCACCGGCGGACAGCGGAATACTGGTCTGCCCGGCCAGTTTTTTCAGTTCGCGATGGTCGTCGGCCCAGCGCACCGGCTCTTCCAGCCAGCGCGGATTCAGCGGGATGAGCAGGCGCGCGGCTTCGATGGCAGTGGGCAGATCCCAGGCGCGGTTGACGTCGATCATCAGATCCTTGTCCGGGCCGATGATTTCCCTGATGAGTTCCAGGCGCTGCAGGTCTTCTTTCAGCGAAACGCCGCCGACTTTGGCCTTGAAGCCCTGATGGCCCTGCGCTTTGAGCATCTGCATTTCGTCGCGCAGCTCCGACATGGTCTTGCCGTCGCGGTAATAGGCGCAGGTGACGTAGCAGGGGATCACGCTGCGGAAGCCACCGAACAAACGGTAGAGCGGCAACTTGGCCGCCTTGCCGATGATGTCCCACGCGGCGATGTCGATCGCTGCGGCAATGCGCACGATGGCCTCGCGCGTCCAGCCTTTTTCGGAGGCAACGCGCTGCGCGGTCAGCCAGAACAGTTTGTGATGCAGTTTTTCCGGGGCCAGCGGGTCTTCGCCGATGATGTGGTCGGCGATACCGGTCTTGAATGCCTTGATCGCGGCTTCGATCGGGGTGTAGCTGGTGGCGATGCCGATGCCCTCGATGCCTTGATCGGTATGCATGCGCACCAGGATTTCATTGGCCTTGGGAACGATGAAGTGGCTGACCCAGTGCGGGCGGCTGTCTTCGGGCGCGCGCAGGATGTAGATTTCGAGTTTGGTGATTTTCATGATTCTTTTCGGGGGGAGGCGCAGAGAGCGCAAGTTTAACGTTTTCCATTGGCCATTTGGGTTACTTCCGGCATGCCACGCAGGCGCCATATAGCAAGGCATTTCCCCTCACCCTGCCCTCTCCCCGCTTGCGGGGAGAGGGGATGTACATCAATTACTTGCCCAGAAACTTTGGTGGGCGCTTTTCTTTGAACGCTGCCACGCCTTCCTGATGATCATGCGTCAGGCGCACGATACCGGAAGCCAGTGTTTCCATTTCGCACAACTGCTCCAGCGTCGGCACGGCCATGGCCTGGAACATTTTCTTGGCGAGCGCCAGCGCGTAACTGGCCGATTCGGCGAATTCGGTCGCCAGCGCGAGTGCAGCGGATTCGAGTTCGGCGTCGGGCACCACACGCGATACCAGCCCCAGGCTTTTGGCTTCATGCGCATCGAATACGCGTGCGGTATAGACCAGTTCCTTGGCCTGCGCGATACCGAGGCGCTGCACCATGAAGAAAATTGCGCCGCCGTCGGGCACCACGCCGACTTTCTTGAACGCCATCGAGAATTTCGTAGTGTCGGAGGCGACGATCAGGTCGCAGGCCAGCGCCAGCGCGTTGCCGATGCCGTAGACCGCGCCGCGCGTCGCCGCGATCACCGGCTTGTCGAGGTTGTAGAGGGCGATGATGGTGCGATGGCGTTTTTGCGAACGTGCGCGGCCTGATTTGATGTCCGATTGGGCCATGCCGGAGACGTCGCCGCCGGAACAGAAGGCACGACCTTCGCCCCTGAGGATCACCGCGCGGATGGCGTCGTCTGCGGCGATGGTGTTGATGTGTGCATACAGTGCATCCCACATCGGATCGGCCATCGCGTTCAGGCGATCCGGCCGGTCCAGCGTCAGCGTGGCGATGCCGTGGTTTTTTTCGTAGCGTACGTTCATGTCTTTCCCTCATCCCCGACCCCTCTCCCAATGGAAGAGGGGAGGTATTGGCTTCCTCTTCCCCGGAAGAGGAAGTGAATCTAGATCGAATCCCACGGGAACACGTCGGCGGTGCGCTCGGTCGGCGCATAGAATCCGCTTTTCAACGCCGGCAGCATGTGTTCCGCGCAACGCTGCGGCGTCCAGCCGTCGGCGCGATGGATGCCGCGCAGCGGGCGCGATTGGCTCATCAGGAAAATTTCGTTCTTGCGTGTCGAAAATACCTGTGCGTTGACGTCCCTGGCGGCATCGCTCAGCAGGAACACGGCGAGCGGGGCGTTGTGCTCGGCGGTGACCTGCTTGCGCTGCTCGACGCGTTTCGCGGTTGCCGGATCCTTGGGCGGGATGGACGCGGTCATGCGCGTCCACGCCACCGGTGCGATGCAATTCGAACGCACATTGAAACGCGACATATCGACTGCGATGCATTTCGACAGGGCCACGATGCCGAGCTTGGCCGCGCCGTAATTGGCCTGGCCCATGGCGCCGACCAGGCCGGAGGTCGAAGTCATGTGCACAAAGGCGCCGGATTCCTGCTTGCGGAAATGGTCTGCCGCGTGGCGCGAACAGTTGAAAGTGCCTTTCAGCATCACGTTGACCACCGAATCCCAGTCGTCTTCGCTCATCTTGTGGAAAATCACGTCGCGCAGGATGCCGGCGTTGTTGACCACGCCGTCGATGCGTCCGTAAGTGTCCATTGCGCACTGGATGATCTTCGCAGCACTCGCGAACTGCGCGACGCTGTCGGTGTTGGCGACAGCCTCGCCGCCGGCTTTTTTGATTTCGTTGACCACGTCCTGCGCCGG
>JANNHN010000434.1:0-7358 GCA_031404395.1 Betaproteobacteria bacterium | reverse complement strand
TATCTGCGCTGGGTGCCCAAACTCGATATCCGCGCCGACGTCGAACGCATCACCTGCCCGACCCTGATCATCACCACCACCGGCAGCGGCCTGCGCTCGGTCGATGGCGTGAAAGCGTGGGTGTCGCGCGTGAAGTCCGCGCGCCTGCTCGTACTCGAAGGCGACGCGTGGCATGCCGCCGGCGCTTATCCTGATCGTTGTGCGCAGGCGGCGGTGGAATTTCTTGCCGCACAGAAAAACATTCCATCACCGCAACGGGCGTGATCATCCGCAGCCCGACAATATTATATAACTTGTTGTTTTTATTAATTAATTTTAATTGAACAAAGGATGCATCGCATGGCCGACCTCACCCAACAATCCCCGCTCGGGGTTTACATCGAGCACCTGAAAAAAGGCGAACTCGCCTATCAGGTCAGCAAGGACGACAACCAGGCGTTCTTCTACCCGCGCGCGGTTGTGCCGGGCACCGGCAGCAGCAATATCGAGTGGCGCGTGTCCAAGGGACTCGGCACGGTGTACACCACCACCGTCGTCTACATGAAGGGCGAAGCGCCGCTGAACGTGGCGATGATCGACGTTGACGAAGGCTTCCGCCTGATGAGTCGCGTCGAGGACATCGATCCGCTGCAGGTCAAAATCGGCATGCGCGTGAAATTCCGCATCCACCCCGGCGATGAAAAACAGTCGCCCTATCCGGTGTTCACCGCCCTCTCTCCTGACCTCTCTACCGTCGAGCGGCACCAAGGTCCCAAAGGGAGAGAGGAAGCAAATACCTCCCCTCTCCCCGCAATGCGGGGAGAGGGGCCGGGGGAGAGGGCAAGGAGGGCCAAATGAGCGGCTTGAAAAAAGGCAGCATCGCCGTGGTCGGCGCAGCGGAATCCGACTTGGGCCAGGTCGCGCAGCACACCTCGCCCGTCGATCTGATGGCGCAGGCCACCATGCGTGCGCTCGACGACTGCGGCCTGACGCTGAAGGATGTCGATGCGCTGTTCGTCGCCGCGACGCAGGTGCGCATGGGCCCGATGTCGCTGGCCGAATACCTGCGCATCAAGCCGAAAGTGTTCGACGGCACACAGATCGGCGGCTCATCGTTCATGTCGCATCTCGCGCATGCACAGGCGGCGATCCAGTTGGGCCTGTGCGAAGTCGCAGTCATCGCCTACGGCAGCACGCAGCGCTCGGTGTCACGCGCCGCGGCCAGCCCGCGCGAATTCAATCCGTACGAATCCCCGTACCGGCCGATTCTGCCGATCAGCGCCTACGCGATGGCGGCGGCGCGCCACATGCATCAGTACGGCACCACGCGCGAACATCTCGCCGAAGTCGCTGTCGCCGCCCGGCAATGGGCGCTGCTGAACCCCAAGGCCTGGGAAAAAGAACCGCTGACGATTGAACAAGTCATCAATGCGCGCATGGTGTCCTACCCGTTCACGGTGCGCGACTGCTGCCTGGTGGTCGACGGCGGCGGCGCCATCGTGCTGACGTCGGCGGCGCGGGCGAAGACGCTGAAAAAGAAGCCGGTGTACGTGCTGGGCGTCGGCGAAACGCTGTCGCACGCTCACATTTCCAGCATGCCCGACTTCACAGTGACGGGCGCGGCAATCTCCGGCCCGCAGGCTTTCAGGATGGCCGGCGTCACACCGAAAGACATCACCATGCTGTCGCTGTACGATGCCTTCACCATCAACCCCATCCTGTTCCTCGAAGACCTCGGTTTCTGCCCGAAGGGCGAAGGCGGGCGCTTCGTCGCCAACGGCGCCATCGCGCCCGGCGGCAAACTGGCGGTCAACACCTCCGGCGGCGGATTGTCATACTGTCATCCCGGCATGTACGGCCTGCTGGTGATGATTGAGGCAATACGCCAGGTGCGCGGCGAGTGCGGGCAGCGCCAGGTGAAGAATTGCGACGTGGCCCTGGCGCATGGCAATGGCGGTGTACTCTCCAGCCAATGTACCGTGATCTTTGGTTCTGAAAATACACTGTAATGGGTACGCCCTGACCCATAGGGCGGGAGCAGCGTAGCGAATCCCGCCGTTCCGGGATTCTCCGAAGGCGGGATACGCGTTGCTCTTCCCGCCCTCCGCAACTTGAAATAGCTGTAGTTTATTAATGGAGGAACCGCTTGTGAAACTCGAACTGTATTACGCCCCCAAGACCTGCGCCCTGGTGCCCTATGTGACGCTGACCGAAGCCGGCGCCGACTTCAGGGTGCACAACATGAACTCGCGCTCCGGCCAGCTGAAGACGCCGGAATACCTGAAACTCAATCCCAAACACAAGGTACCGGTACTGATCATCGATGGCGAACCGCTGACCGAGAACATCGCAATCCAGATCTGGATCGCCCACCGGTTCCCGCACGCCAGACTGCTGCCGCAGGATCCGCAAACTGGGATCAAGGCCATTTCACTGATGGCGTGGTTCTGCTCGACCATCCATCCGCACCTGACACCCAACGCGCGGCCGGAGAATTACTGCGACCTGCCGGGATCAGAGGAATCGGTCAAACGCGTCGGCAATAAAATGCTGTTCGAGGATTTCCGGCTCGCCGACAACATGCTCGCGGGGCGCGAGTTTTTCTTCGATCACTTCACCGCACCCGACGCCTATTTCTTCTGGTGCTTCCGCCGCGCCATCAGCTTCAAACTCGACCTGTCGGCATTCCCCAACTGCATGGCGTTTTTCGAGCGCCTGCAACTGCGCCCCAGCGTGCAAAAATTGATGGCCCACGAAAAGCAGGTCGAAGCCGATTTCGCGCGGGCAGCCTGAACGCTGCACTGTCCATTATTTGAGGCTCGTCCATGACCTTCGCACTGAAAATACTGACTTCCAACAGCACGCGCACGATACTGGACGCACTGATCCCCGCTTACCAAAAATCCACCGGTAATACAGTTTCCATCAGTGCCGGCTCGGCCAAGGCCATGGTCGCACGCATCAAGGACGGCGAACCCGGTGACGCCGTGATCCTCGGCAGCGGCGCGGTGAAGGAACTCGTCGAAGCCGGCATCATCACCGCCGCCAGCCGTCGCGCGTTTGCCCGCGCCGTAATCGGCGTCGGCGTGCGCAAAGGCACGCCGCACCCGGACATCAGCAGCGTGGATGCGCTGCGCAACACCCTGCTCTCGGCAAAATCCATCGCCCACACCGTGCATGGCGCGAGCGGCATGTACATCCCGACGCTGCTCGAAAAACTCGGCATCGCCGGGCAGATGAAAACCAAAATCGTGACCCGACCCGGCGGCTATATCGGCACCGTCGTGGTCGCCGGCGAAGCCGAGCTCGCCCTGCAGCAGATCCCGGAACTGCTGGCGGTGCCGGGACTGGAAGTGGTCGGCCCGCTGCCTGCCGCTGTGCAGAAAACCCTCGAAACCTCGGTGGGGCTGTTTACGAAGTCGTCGCACGCTGCGGCCGCGGAAGAAATGATCCGTTTTTTCATGAACGCCGCGCACACGGCGCTGTTCAAAACCAAGGGCCTGGAACAGGCCTGACCCTGGGGTTACATTCGATGAACCGCACTGCCCTGTTTGCCCTCGTCGGCGCATTGCTGGCCCCCGCATTTCTAGCCTCATTACCTGCCGCAGCACAGGTTCCGCCCACCGCAGATGAAGCAGCAAGTTATCGCGGCCTGCACGCTGCAGCTCACAGTGGCGACGTGGCCGCTATCGAACGCCTCGTCGTCACCAAAGCCGACGTCAACGCCCGCGACCCCTACGGCCGCACCCCGCTGCATGTCGCGACTTACGCCCGCAAGGGCAACGCCATCCGCGCATTGGTCAAGGCCGGCGCCGACCTGAACCTGCTGGAGCGCGACCGTTACGACGCGGTGACCATTGCCTCGGTCGCCAACGACGAAAACACACTGCGTCTGCTGCTGTCGCTGGGCGCGAGTGCCAAACTGATGACCAGCCGCTACGACGGTACCGCATTGATTGCCGCCGCCCACCTCGGACACCACGGCGTAGTCAGACAACTGATAGCAGCCGGTGCGCCGCTCGACCATGTCAACAACCTGCACTGGACTGCGCTGATCGAATCCATCGTGTTGGGCGACGGTGGCCCGCGTCATGTTGAAACACTGCGCGCGCTGGTCGCAGCCGGCGCCAATCTGCAACTCGCCGACCGCAACGGCCACACGCCGCTCAAGCTGGCGCAGGGGCGCCGTTATCGGGCGATGGTGGAGATACTGGAGAAGGCCGGGGCGAAATGAGGCGGCATTCACCGCATCCATGACGTCCGGTGCGATGCGCCCTCAATTGCGCTCGCGCTGGATCTGCTCCCGCCGCTGCGATTCCGCCACGAATTCCTCCAGATCGGGGTCCAGCGCATGGCGGGCGGATACGATGCCGATGAGTTTGCCATGCTCGACCACGGGCACATGGCGAAAGCCCTTCTCGGACATCAACAGCAGCGCATGCCCTAATGTCTTTTCGGGATCGACCGTCTGCAGCGTGACCGTCATCACAGCGGAGAGCAGTGTCGCCTCCGGGAGGAGACCTTTTGCCATGACCCGGAATAACGCGTCACGCTCGGTAAAAATCCCGACCAGCTTCCTGTCGTCGGTGATCATCACGGCGCCGACATTCCTGCTGGCCATCAATTTGGCGGCCTGGCTGACTGTCGTATCCGGTGGCGCGGTCAGCAGTTGCTTCCGCTCCATGACATCCCTGACTTTCAGACCGAACATGCGCTTCCCCTCTTTGCACGAACGGGGCCACCTGATCTGCCGGCACATCGGGTTCAGGCTGACATTTTTACCTGGACTCCCGTGTGCCGGTTCGTGGCCCCACAACGGCACATGTTATGGAACCTGCTGCATCGAGGTTTGACCCACATCAAGCTAGATTGAAAATCCGGCCAAAGGTGCTTGAGTCGAACTCCCTATCGCGCCTGCGCCGCCGCGGTTGAGTCCAGTGTCGCCTGTTGCTGCGCCGCCAGCTTGGTCTTGAACAGCCAGTCGCGGTAATCGTCCATGTCCCCGTCGAAGGGCTGCAGCTTGCCGTCGGCCACAATCAGGAACTGGTCGGTGGTGGCGCGCAGCAAATGGCGGTCATGCGATACCAGCACCAGCGTGCCTTCAAACTGCGCCAGCGCCACCGTCAGCGCTTCGCGGGTTTCCAGATCCAGATGGTTGGTCGGCTCGTCGAGCAGCAGCAGGTTCGGGCGCTGCCAGACGATCATCGCCAGCGCCAGCCGCGCTTTTTCACCGCCGGAGAAATGAGCAATGGAGTTCAGCGCCATTTCGCCGGGAAAATTGAAACCGCCGAGAAAACCGCGCAATTCCTGCTCGCGCGTGCGCGGCGCAATGCGCGCGAGGTGCCACATGGGCGATTCGTCGTCGCGCAGCATTTCGACCTGGTGCTGGGCGAAGTAGCCCACCGCGATGCCCTTGTTGAAGGTGGCACGACCGGCCAAGGGCGCCAGTTCGCCGGCGATGGTCTTGATCAGCGTCGATTTGCCGGCGCCGTTGATGCCAAGCAGGCCGTAACGCTGGCCGCTCTGCAATGAAAAATTGATGCCGCGCAGCACCACCTTGTCGGCAGCCCCATCCAAATCCTGCGCGCGGTAGCCGGCGTCCACACCCTCCATCACCAGCAGCGGATCGGGCGCGCGCAGCGGCTCGCGAAACTCAAACTGGAATGCGGCCGTCACATGCAGCGGCGCCAGCTCTTCCATTTTCGCGAGCATTTTCATGCGGCTCTGCGCCTGGCGCGCCTTGCTCGCCTGCGCCTTGAAGCGGTTGATGAAGGATTCGAGGTGCGCGCGTTCGCGCTGCTGTTTCTCGATCATGCCGGAGACCAGCACCACGGCGGCGGCGCGCTGGCGCTCAAAGTCGGAATAATTGCCGGCGTAACGTTTGAGCTTTTTGTTGTCGATGTGCACGATGACGTTGACCACACCGTCAAGAAAATCGCGATCGTGCGACACGATGACCAGCGTGCCGGTGTAACGCGCCAGCCACTCCTCCACCCAGATGATGGCGTCGAGGTCGAGGTGGTTGGTCGGCTCGTCGAGCAGCAGCAGATCGGATGGACACATCAGCGCCTGCGCAAGATTCAGCCGCATGCGCCAGCCCCCGGAAAAACTCGCCACCGGCTGGGTCATCTGGTCATGACTGAAACCCAGGCCATGCAGCAGTCGCTCCGCCCGTGAATTCACCGTCCACGCGTCGGCATCGCTGAGTTCGGCGTAGATCTCGCCAATGCGCTCGCCTTCGTTGGCGGCTTCGGCAGCCGCGAGTTCCATTTCCAGACGGCGCAGCGTGGTATCGCCATCGATGGCGTAATCAATCGCCGCGCGATCGAGCGCCGGCGTCTCCTGCGCCACGTGCGCGACGCGCCAGCGCGCCGGGTAATCGACCTCACCCTGATCGGCATGCAGCTCCCCGCGCAACAGCGCGAACAGGCTGGACTTGCCGGTGCCGTTGGCGCCGATCAGGCCGATCTTGTCGCCGGGATTGAGCGCCACGTCCGCCGCTTCGAGCAGGACTTTGGCGCCGCGCCGCAGCGTCAATTGAGTGAAACGAATCATGGGGTTATGGAGTTGCCGCGGGGAAAGGGGCGCATTCTACGCAGATTGACCGGCCTGCGGGCGAAATCAGCCAATCGGACGCCGGCAGGAGCGCTGTAAAATCCGACACATCTCACATCTGTATCGGGAGTCGTCATGAACCATGGTTTGAGAATCGCAGCAGTGCTGTTATCGATGATAACGATCGCCATGCTCGGCGGCTGCCAGTCCACCACCACCGGAGGCGCGGTCGGCGCCAACCGCCAGCAGTTGCTGCTGGTCTCCTCGCAGCAACTGGACCAGATGGCCGCGCAGGCCTACAGCAAGCTGTCCGCCGAGTCGGCCAAAAAGGGCACGCTCAACACCGACGCCGCGCTGACACGACGCGTGCGCGCCATCGCCAGCCGCATCACGCCGCAGACCCGCGCCTTCCGCGCTGATGCGCCGGGCTGGAAATGGGAAGTCAACACCATCACCAGCAATGAACTGAATGCCTTCTGCATGCCCGGCGGCAAGATCATGTTCTATTCCGGGCTGGTCAACCGGCTGGGTAAAGATATCAGATTATTTTGAAAGAAATATGAAAATAATGTTCCGAAAATTTGGAATACAACATAGAAGGGGTTGGGGTTAAAATATCTTAATAAAACGACATTGATTCATAAATTGTATTTCGAAAGAGAAATCTATAAAATGAAACAATCCTAAAAGTCTACAGCCTTTTTCAACCGTCCTCGCCGTCGCGTAGCCGCTTTGGCAGAGCGCGGAATAGCTTTATGCGAACGCGGTTAGTCTATATACCTGAATATTTACCTATTAGGACTTTCTTTACGAAGTTTGCAGTG
>JANNHN010000433.1:0-2716 GCA_031404395.1 Betaproteobacteria bacterium | reverse complement strand
CGGAAAAATTCTGGTCATTTACAGGCCGCGTCCGGAAGACGCGGGCGCTGCACCGCGCGCAGCCGGCGCCAAACCCGCAGGCAAGCCGCATCGCCCGCGCGTCAAAAAAGGCCCGCGCCGGACCAAGCGCAGTTTTCAGGGGTCGTAATCAGTGCAAAGTGCAAAGTGATGAGTGCAAAGCGGAAAATCCCTCACTCATCTCCCGTCTCTGCTTTTCAATTTTGCACTTTGCACTCTGCGCTCTGCACTGCCTTTCATCACCGCCGTTCACACGTATTTGATGTCGATGATCTCGTATTCGCGCACGCCGCCCGGTGCGTGCACTTCCGCAATGTCGCCCGCGTACTTGCCGATCAGTGCGCGCGCGATCGGCGAACTGATGGAAATCTTGCCCAGCTTGATGTCGGCCTCGTCGTCGCCGACGATCTGGTAAGTCACCGCCCCGCCGCCGCTGACATCCTCGAGATCGACGGTAGCGCCGAACACGCAGCGCCCGTCGGTGTCGATGGTTGCCGGATCGATGATCTGCGCGTTCGAGATTTTCGATTCCAGTTCGGCGATGCGGCCTTCGACGAAACTCTGCCGCTCCTTTGCTGCCGCGTATTCGGCATTCTCCGACAGGTCGCCGTGCGAACGCGCCTCGGCAATCGCCGTGATGATGGACGGGCGCTGCACCGATTTGAGTTCATGCAGTTCCGCGCGCATCAGTGCTGCGCCCTTGACGGTCAGTGGGACTTTGGCACCCATGATAATGTGATCCTAAGTTAGCTCGTAGTGTATATGACCCGGCAACCAGCAACCGCCGGCCGGGGAAGCCCCGCAAGAACCGTCACACCGGGACTGTCTGCGCAACCAGCCGCTTGTGCAGATCCTGCAAGGCATACACCTGCAGTTCGCGGGCCTGCGCCATGCCGTTGGCCGCGGCACGTGCGCCGGCCAGCGTCGTGTACAGCGTCACCCGCCGCTGCAGCGCCGCGCGGCGGATCGAATAGGAGTCGCGGATTGCCGTGCGTTTTTCCTCGACAGTATTGATGATGAACACGATTTCACCGTTCTTGATCATATCGACGATATGCGGACGGCCTTCGGCAACCTTGTTGACGCGCGCCACCACAAGACCCGCTGCTTCCAGTTCTTTCGCCGTACCCTGCGTCGCCACCAGAGTGAAGCCCATGCCGACCAGCACGCGCGCGGTGTCGATGACGCGCAGCTTGTCGTCGTCGCGCAGGCTGATGAACACCTTGCCCGACGTGGGCAGCCGCTCGCCGGAACCCAGTTGCGATTTAATGAAAGCCTCGGCAAATGTCTCACCTACGCCCATCACTTCGCCGGTTGATTTCATTTCCGGGCCGAGGATGGTGTCTGCACCCGGAAACTTGATGAACGGAAATACCGCTTCCTTGACCGAATAATACGGCGGCACGATCTCGCGGGTGACGCCCTGCGCCGCCAGGGTGATCCCCGCCATGCAGCGCGCCGCGATCTTGGCCAGCGGCAGGCCGGTGGCTTTCGACACAAAGGGCACGGTGCGCGAGGCGCGCGGGTTCACTTCGAGCACATATACGACATGCTCGCCGCTCTGCTCATCTTTCTGAATCGCAAATTGCACGTTCATCAGGCCGATGACCTTCAGCGCCTTGGCCATGGCCACGGTCTGCACGCGCAGCTCTTCCTGCAGCGCCGGTGACAGTGAAAACGGCGGCAGCGAACACGCCGAATCACCCGAATGCACGCCCGCCTGCTCGATGTGCTCCATCACGCCGCCGATAATCACGTCCTTGCCGTCGCTGACGGCATCGACATCGACTTCGGTGGCATCGTTGAGGAAGCGGTCGAGCAGCACCGGCGAATCGTTCGACACCTTGATCGCTTCGCGCATGTAGCGCTCGAGTTCACTCTGCTCGTGAACGATCTCCATGGCGCGCCCGCCCAGCACATACGATGGACGCACCACCAGCGGATAACCGATCTCCGCTGCGGCTGTCAAAGCCTTCGCGGCACTGCGTGCGGTGCGGTTGGGCGGCTGTTTGAGCTTCAGCTTGACCAGCAGCTTCTGGAAACGCTCGCGGTCTTCGGCGACGTCGATTGAATCCGGCGTGGTGCCGATGATGGGCACGCCGTTGGCCTCGAGATCACGCGCCAGTTTCAGCGGCGTCTGTCCGCCGAACTGCACGATAACGCCGAACGGTTTCTCGATGGCAACGATCTCCAGCACATCTTCCAGTGTCAGCGGCTCGAAATACAGACGGTCGGAAGTATCGTAGTCGGTGGAAACGGTTTCCGGATTGCAGTTGACCATGATGGTCTCGAACCCGTCCTCGCGCAGCGCCAGTGCGGCGTGTACGCAGCAGTAATCGAACTCGATGCCCTGGCCGATGCGGTTGGGCCCGCCGCCGAGCACCATGATCTTGCGGCGGTCGGTCGGTTTCGCCTCGCATTCCTCCTCATAGGTCGAATATAGGTAGGCGGTGCTGGTGGCAAATTCGGCTGCGCAGGTATCGACCCGCTTGTAGACCGGGCGCACGCCCAGCGCATGACGGCGCGCGCGCACCGCGTCCTGATCGGTCGCCAGCAACGTCGCCAGCCGCCGGTCGGAGAATCCGGCGCGCTTCAACTGCCGCAACGCCGCCGCATCGAGTTTATCGATGGTGCGGCCGGCCAGCGCCTGCTCCTGCTGCACGATGTCCTCAATCTGCGCGAGGAACCACGGATCAAT
>JANNHN010000432.1:0-11924 GCA_031404395.1 Betaproteobacteria bacterium | reverse complement strand
TCGCGGGCGTCGATGCGGAAATCCTGGCGTTCATCGACGACATGGCGGCGCGTTATGGTGAGGCCGACCTGATCGTTTGCCGCGCCGGTGCGACAACGGTCACCGAGCTGGCCGTTGCCGGTGTCGGCAGCATCCTCGTGCCGTTTCCTCATGCGGTTGATGATCATCAGACGCGCAATGCCGATTATCTTGCCGATCGCGGCGCGGCACTGCTGATGCCGCAGCGTGAATTGACGCCGCAGTCTCTGGCTGCTGCACTGCGTGGGCTGACGCGGGCCGGACTGCTGGAGATGGCGCGGGCGGCACGCGCAGTCGGCAAACCCGATGCCGCGCAGAAAGTCGCGGATCTGTGCATGGAGCTTGCGCCGACATGAGACACCAGGTTCAGCACGTGCATTTTGTAGGAATTGGTAGAGCCCATGCGAGCAGGGAGCAGGGGCCCGCGACGGGATTTGTCGCGGGATGCGACCGGCCGCGAGTATGGCCCGCCGCCGATTCGCAGGCGGTGGCGGAGAGGATCCGGTAATGCGGCACAAGGTTCAACACGTGCATTTCGTGGGCATCGGCGGCGCCGGCATGAGCGGTATTGCCGAAGTGCTGCTGAATCTCGGTTATGCCGTCAGCGGATCGGATCTGAGCGAGAGCAATGCGACGCGCCGTCTCGCCGGTCTCGGTGCACGGGTCCATATCGGGCATGCGGCAGAGCATGTCGCCAATGCTGATGTTGTGGTGATTTCGAGCGCCGTCAAAACTGACAACCCGGAGGTATTCGCGGCACGTGCCCGGCATGTGCCGGTAGTGCCCCGCGCGCTGATGCTCGCCGAACTGATGCGCCTGAAAAAAGGTATCGCGGTTGCAGGTACGCATGGCAAGACCACGACGACCAGCCTTGCCGCCAGTGTGCTTGCGGAAGGCGGGCTGGATCCGACATTCGTGATCGGCGGTCGTCTGGAAAGCGCCGGCGCACATGCCCGGCTCGGCGCCGGCGAGTTCATCGTCGCGGAGGCTGATGAATCCGACGCGTCATTTCTGCACCTGCAGCCGGTGTTGTCCGTGGTGACCAATATTGACGCAGATCACATGGAAACCTACGACCATTCGATGGACAAGCTCAAACAGGCTATTGTCGATTTTGTGGAGCGGTTGCCGTTCTATGGCGTGGCAGTGCTCTGCAGTGATGACGTCAATGTGCGCGCGATCATGCCGCAATTGACCAAAACCGTGGTCACTTATGGCGTTGCCGAGGGCGCGCAGATACGGGCGCATGCCGTGGTCGCCGATGCCGGCAGAATGCGTTTCCGGGTTGTGCGCACCAACGGCAAACGGCTTCCGGACCTCGATATCACGTTGAATCTCCCCGGCGCTCATAACGTGCAGAACGCGCTGGCGGCGATTGCCGTCGGCATGGAAGTCGGCGTGCCCGACGGGAAAATCGTCAAGGCGCTGGCCGAGTTCAAGGGCGTGGGCCGCCGCTTCCAGCGTCACGGCGCTGTTGCGCTTGCCGGCGGCGGCAGTGTTGAACTGGTCGACGACTACGGCCACCACCCGGTCGAAATGGCGGCGACGATTGCGGCGGCGCGCGGGGCCTTCCCCGGGAGGCGCTTGCTGCTGGTTTTCCAGCCACACCGTTATACCCGCACCCGCGATTGTTTTGAGGATTTTGTCCGGGTGTTGTCTGGCGTGGACGGTTTGCTGCTGACTGAGGTGTACGCCGCAGGGGAGGCGCCGATCGTTGCTGCGGACGGACGCTCGCTGGCGCGCGCCGTGCGTGTGCTGGGTAAGGTCGAGCCGGTTTTTGTGGAGCAGGTCGCCGATTTGCCGGCGGCAATCCATATTGCCGCGCGCGACGGCGATGTCGTGCTGGCCATGGGCGCCGGGTCCATCGGCACTGTCGCCAGCCGGCTGGCAAAGGAGGCGCATGTCCATTGAGATGCTGCGCCAGTGCATAGCGCTGACATGAACATGAGCGAACACACGCAGATACGGCATTCCGGGCTGCGCGGCGAACTGCGCAGGGACGAACCCATGGCGCGGCATGTCAGTTGGCGCGCCGGCGGCCGTGCGCGGTGCACCTACGCGCCGGCGGACCTGGAAGATCTGGCGCTGTTCCTGCGCGGCTTGCCGGCGCATGAGCCCGTGTTGATGGTCGGACTGGGCAGCAATCTGCTGGTGCGCGACGGCGGGCTTGATGCGACCGTGATCTTCACCCATTGGGCGTTACGCGGGCTGCGGTTGCTGCGCCAGGACGCGACGGGTGGCGAACTGTGGGTGCAGGCCGGAGTTGCCAGTCCGAAGATTGCGCGGTTTGCCGCGTTGCACGCGCTGGGAGTGGCGGAGTTTTTTTCCGGTATTCCCGGCACGCTCGGCGGCGCTTTGGCCATGAATGCCGGTTGTTACGACAGCGAGACTTGGAATGTGGTGACCCGGGTTGAAGCCATCGACCGCACTGGCACCATGCATATACGTACGCCGCAGAACTACACCATCGGCTATCGCAGCGTGACGCGCCGCAGCCATGCCGCGACAGATTTTCTGCATAACGATGAATGGTTCGTTGCCGCGACGCTGCGTCTGCCGGCCGGCGACAGTGCTATGGCGCGGCACCGTATCAAGGAACTGCTGGCGCGGCGCATCGCGACGCAGCCGCTGGGGGAGCCCAACGCCGGGTCGGTGTTCCGCAATCCGCCGGGCGATCATGCGGCGCGGCTGATCGAAGCATGCGGGCTGAAAGGACATGTCATCGGCGGTGCCGCCATTTCCGGCAAGCACGCGAATTTCATCGTCAATCGGGGTGGTGCGCGGGCGGCGGATATCGAAGCGCTGATCGACCTTGCGCAGCAGACCGTGCAGCAACGCTGCGGCATCCTGCTTGAGTGCGAAGTGCGCGTCGTCGGGGAGCGCGCATGAGCGGATTTGGAAAAGTTGCCGTGCTCACGGGCGGGCGCAGCGCCGAACGGGAGGTTTCGCTGATGAGCGGGAAGAATGTGCTGGAGGCGCTGCGTGCCGCCGGCTGTGATGCTCATGCATTCGATCCGGTAGAACGTGAAATCTTCGATTTGAAGCGCGAGGGGTATGCGCGCGTATTTATCGCATTGCATGGACGCTACGGCGAGGATGGCACGGTGCAGGGGGCCCTGGAACTGATGGACATCCCGTACACCGGCAGCGGCGTGTTGGGCTCGGCGCTGGCGATGGACAAGGTGCGCACCAAGATGATCTGGGCGACCGCCGGCATTCCAACGCCGCGGTTTGAAGTGATCGACGCGCAGAGCGACTGGGCGGGCGTGGCGATACGTCTCGGTCTGCCGCTGATCGTCAAGCCGGTGCGCGAGGGTTCGACCATAGGCCTGACCAAGGTAGCGAAGGCCGCTGATCTGCCGCAGGCGTACGCACTGGCGGCGCGCCACGACGCGCTGGTGATGGCGGAAGAGTTTGCCGCTGGTGATGAGTTGACAGCAGGGTTTCTGGGAGAGCAGGTGCTGCCGCTGATCCGCATCGAGGCGCCGCAGGGCAACTACGACTATCAGAACAAGTATTTCAGCGATGAGACCAAATACCACTGCCCCTGCGGATTACCGGAGGATGAAGAGCGACGCATTGGCGATCTGGCCATGCAGAGCGTGCGCGCACTCGATTGCACAGGGTGGGGGCGTGCCGATCTGATCCGCCGTGCGGACGGCAGTGTGCAATTCCTGGAAATGAATACTTCGCCCGGCATGACCGGACACAGCCTGGTGCCGATGGCGGCGAAACAGGCCGGGCTGTCCTTTGCGGCGCTGGTCACGCGCATCCTGGAGCTGGCCCATGTGGGATAAACCCGGCGCGCTCAATCTGATGGCTGATGCGCTGTTTGTGCTGGCGTTGATCGGCGCGCTTGGCGCGGGCGTGGCCTGGGTGGTGCGGTTGCCGGTGTTCCCGGTGAGCGATGTGCGCGTGGTGACGCCCCTCGCGCATGTGACCCGGCAACAGGTGGAGGACATTGTGCGGCGCGAAGTTCGCGGCACGTTCTTCACGCTGAAAATCGATGCTGCGCGTGCGGCGTTCGAAACGCTGCCGTGGGTGCGTCGTGCCGAGGTGCGCCGCCAGTGGCCGGGCCGGATCGAGGTTGCGCTGATTGAGCACATGCCGCTCGCGCGCTGGGGCAAGACGGCGCTGGTCAACAGTCATGGCGAGGTTTTCGAGGCGGTGTACGACGGCGCCTTGCCCGTGTTCAACGGCCCCGCGGGGGCGGCCAAGGAGATGGCGATCCAGTATCACCACTTCCACCGGAACCTGGCGACGATCAGCAGGACGCCGGGCGAAGTCAACGTGTCGCCGCGCCGCGCGTGGCAGATCCGGCTCGATGACGGCATGACGCTGGATCTTGGCCGCGAGCATGTCGAAGAACGGTTGCGGCGCTTTGTGACGACCTATGCGCAAACCATTGCGCGCATACCGCGCTCTGTGGATCGTGTCGATTTGCGTTATGCCAACGGATTTGCAGCGCGGGTGCCCGGGTTGCAGCCCGCAGTTACGGAGAATCGCCGCAAGCGCGGCGCTTAGGGAAATGACGGGATCATGAGCAAGACTAGAGAAAATAAAAAACTGGTGGTGGGCCTCGATATCGGCACATCGAAGATCGTCGCCATCGTTGCCGAACTCAAGCCGGAAGGCGGTTTCGAGATTATCGGCATGGGCAGCCATCCGTCACGCGGTCTGAAGAAGGGCGTGGTGGTCAACATCGAGACCACGGTTAATGCGATACAGCGGGCGCTGGAAGAAGCCGAACTGATGGCCGACTGCAAGATCAAGGAGGTGTACACCGGGATCGCCGGCAATCACATCAGGAGCTTCAACTCGCAGGGCATGGTCGCGATCAAGGACAAGGAGGTCACGCAGATGGATATCGATCGCGTGATCGAAACCGCCAAGGCCGTGCAGATTCCCAATGATCAGCAGATTCTGCATGTGCTCAACCAGGAATTCATTATCGACGGGCAGGAGGACGTGCGCGAACCTTTGGGGATGTCCGGTGTGCGACTCGAGGTCAAGGTGCATATGGTGACCGGGGCAGTGTCGGCGGCGCAGAACATTGTCAAATGCGTGCGCCGCTGCGGTCTTGAGGTCAATGACCTGATTTTGCAGCCGCTGGCATCTGCGGTGGCCGTGCTGTCCGAGGACGAAAAGGATCTGGGTGTGTGCCTGATTGATATCGGCGGGGGCACCACCGACATGGCGGTATTCACTCATGGCGCGATCCGCCACACGGCGGTGATCCCGATTGCCGGCGACCAGATCACCAACGACATTGCGATGGCGTTACGCACGCCGACCAAGGACGCCGAGGACATCAAGCAACGTTTTGGCAGCGCGCTGTCGCAACTCGCCGATCCGCAGGAAATGGTTGATGTGCCGGGAGTGGGCGATCGCAGTTCGCGACAGTTGTCACGCAAGACGCTGGCCGAGGTCATCGAGCCGCGCGTCGAGGAGCTTTATTCGCTGGTGCAAACCGAACTGCGCCGCAGTGGTTACGAGGAACTGCTCTCGTCAGGGGTGGTGCTGACCGGCGGGTCGAGCGCGATGCAGGGCATGGTCGAACTGGGTGAGGAGATTTTTCACATGCCGGTGCGCATCGGCCTGCCGCATTACACCGGCGGTCTTGCCGAGGTCGTGCGCAGCGCGCGTTATGCAACCGGCGTAGGGCTGCTGATTGCCGGGGCCAATGAGCACCGGCAGCGCGAAGCGGCGCGGGCGCATGTCGGCAGCATTCAGCAGGTTCTGGAGCGGATGAAGAACTGGTTTACAGGGAATTTCTGATGAAGACGGCACACGGACGGATCAGGAGATTCAAGGAACTCGGGGTTGCAGTATTTTTTCAACATCACTTCGTTTGGGGAAAAGGAGATTCACATGATTGAACTGATTGATGCACAGGCGCAGGAAGCGGTAATCAAAGTGATCGGGGTCGGCGGTTGCGGTGGAAATGCGGTGGATCATATGATCGTCCAGGGCGTGCAGGGCGTGGAGTTCATCTGCGCCAATACGGACGCCCAGGCGCTCAAGCGCAATCAGGCTAAATCCCAGTTGCAGTTGGGCGGCGAGATCACCAAAGGACTCGGCGCGGGTGCCAATCCCGAGGTTGGCCGGAAGGCCGCGCTGGAGGATCGCGAGCGTATCGCGGAAATGATCAGCGGCGCCGATATGCTGTTCCTGACCGCAGGCATGGGCGGTGGTACCGGTACCGGCGCGGCCCCGGTCGTGGCCGAGATCGCCCAGGAACTCGGCATCCTGACGGTAGCGGTGGTAACCAAGCCGTTTGCTTTCGAGGGCAAACGCCAGCGCATTGCCCAGGAAGGTCTCGACGCGCTTTCGCAGCATGTTGATTCGCTGATTGTCATCCCGAACGACAAGCTGATGCAGGTGCTGGGCAACGCGATTACTCTCGATGAAGCGTTTCGGGCCGCCAACGACGTGCTGCACGGCGCAGTCGCCGGGATCGCGGAAATCATCAGCTGCCCCGGCATGATCAACGTCGATTTTGCCGACGTGCGCACCGTCATGGCAGAGATGGGAATGGCGATGATGGGCTCAGCCAAGGCATCGGGTGCCGGGCGTGCCCGCGAAGCCGCGGAACAGGCTGTAGCCTGCCCGCTGCTTGAAGACATCAACATTTCCGATGCGCGCGGGGTGCTGGTCAACATTTCGGCGAGCAAGGCCTCGTTCCAATTGCAGGAAATGTATGACGTCATGGAAACCATCAAGGCCTTTGCGGCCGAGTCGGCTACGGTCATCGTCGGCACGGTTTACGATGAAAGCCTGGAAGACGGGCTGCGAGTGACGATAGTCGCCACGGGCCTGGGCAAACCGATGGTGCGTCAGGTGGCGAAGCCGTTGGTCATGGTGGCGCAGAAAACCGGAACCGATAACATGGCGATGGAAGTCGATTACGGCGCGCTGGAACAACCCGCGGTGATCCGCAGGCGTAACCGCGATGCCACCGTCGAAGCCATGCGGCAGTCCGGTGTCGAAATGCTCGACATCCCGGCATTCCTGCGCAAGCAGGCCGACTGACGGCGTAATGACGGCAGAAACCGGCGGGCGTGCGGATTTCCCCACTGTTCGCCCGCCGGGATGCCCTGCGCTGCAATGTTGCAGCGTGGTAAAATCACTGACCTGACCCGCTTCGTCGCACGGCATCGATTGCAGATGCCGCGGTAATTCCGATCATGATCAAACAGCGCACATTAAAAAACACGGTTCGCGCCACGGGCGTAGGCCTGCATACCGGCGAAAAGGTCCACCTGACCCTGCGCCCGGCGCAGCCGCACACCGGCATCGTGTTCCGGCGCACGGATCTTGACCAGCCGGTCGAGATCAAGGCGGATCCCTATGCGGTTGGCGACACGCGTCTGTCGTCGTGCCTGGAGCGTGATGGTGTGCGCGTGCAGACGGTCGAACACCTGATGTCCGCGCTGGCGGGGCTGGGCGTGGACAATGCCTACGTTGATGTCACCGCCCCGGAAGTGCCGATCATGGACGGCAGTGCCGGCCCCTTTGTGTTTCTGCTGCAGTCGGCAGGCATTGAGGAGCAGCTGGCGCCGAAGAAATTCATCCGCATCCTGAAACCGGTCGAAGTCCGCGACGGCGATAAGTGGGTGCGTTTTGAGCCCTATAACGGATTTCGGCTGGAGCTCGCCATCGATTATGCGCACCCCGTGTTTGACGCCGCGGCGCAGACAGTCATCGTCGATTTCGCCAGCACGTCATACGTCAAGGAAGTGGCGCGCGCCCGGACCTTCGGCTTCATGCAGGATGTCGAGAGCATGCGCGCCCAGGGGCTGGCGCTGGGCGGCAGCCTCGACAACGCCATCGTCATGGATGAATACCGGGTGCTGAATACCGACGGCTTGCGCTACGACAATGAATTCGTCAAGCACAAGGTGCTCGACGCCATCGGCGACCTTTACCTGCTCGGGCACCCGGTGATCGGCGCTTTCAGCGGGCACAAGTCGGGCCATGCCATGAACAATCGCCTGCTGCGCCGTCTGCTGGAAGACGCAGCGGCGTGGGAATATGTCAGTTTCGACCGCGTGGAAGATGCGCCGCCGTTCCTGGCCTGGCAACCCCAAACCGCCTGATCTGGCCGCTGGCCGGTTCGCGGTCGGAGGTAGCTCTGGATGCTGATACTTCGTTTGTGTGGGATCCTGCTGCTGATTACGGTAGTGGCTTCCCTTGCCCTGTATGCGGTAACCCGGCAGCGCCGCTATTTGCGTTTCGCCTGGCGGACGTTCCTCTTCGCATTGATCCTGCTGCTGCTGGTGATGGCTTTTTACGTCGCCGAGCGGCTGTTGATGGTGGCGTAGCCGCGCTGGTCGGGGCGGGTATCAGGGCCGGCCGCGACGCCGGCTGGCGAATCGGCCCAGTGCTGCGCTCAATCCCGGATCCTTGACGCGCCGCGACAAATTTTCAAAATTATCAATTAAATCAACAGATAATGGTAATTTTTCGGGTCGGGACGCCGAATCCGGCTGACCCCGGCTAACTTGAACTTCCACCCGGATTCCAGTAACCTCAACCGCTCGTTTTTGCAGGTTCTTGAGCAGTCGGGGCGTCAGTTGTCGCAGTTTCGCCGCGATTGCACCGTTGTCTGCCGCTATGACCAGTATGCCGTTGTGGTCGCTGACCACACGGCTGGCCTGTGTCAGATCAGGGGGCGCGCAGATCACATAAAGCCGTTGCAGCGCTGCGATGCGCTGCATTGCCCGGGTTAGTACCGATAAGCCCTCAGTATCTACAAGCAGGGCGCTGAATTTGCGGGTGGGCATGGCGAATAGGGAGTTTTGAACCATGAATATTATTCTGGTTTCCGAGAAGCTGCCAAAGGCCTGCACTATTACTTTGGGCTGGTCGCACCTGATCGCATCCGCGGCGCTGATGCTGGCGACGGTATTGGCATTGGCCGGCGCGATGAATTATGGTCTGTTGCGCTACGCCGCTGAACTGAATATCCCGTACGTCAAAGATGTGCTGGTGGCCATCCAGGAGCAGCAGCACCAGCGTACCCAGTCCTATCTGCAGGACAACCTGAACGCGATGGCGATCCGTCTTGGCCAGATGCAGGCACAACTGCTGCGGCTGGATTCGCTGGGCGAACGCCTTGCCAAGCTGGCGGGGTTCAAGCAGCAGGAACTGATGTTCGGCGAGGTTCCGGGGCGAGGGGGCGCCATTTCCTCGGTGCCCAGCCAGAATATTTCGCTCGGGGATTTCACCGCGCAGATCGACGTACTGACGCGCCAGCTGGAGGACCGCGGCGACAAGCTGGGCTTGCTGGAATCCATGTTCACGCTGGAGAGCGCGCGTAAAAAACTGACTCCCACCAAACTCCCGGTCGAGGGCGGATGGTATTCGTCCAATTACGGATGGCGCATCGATCCGTTCACCGGGCAGCGTGCTTTTCATGAGGGCATCGACTTCATGGCCGAAGAGGGTACACCGATCCACGCGGCGGCTGCCGGCGTTGTGGTGTACTCAGAATTTCACCCTCAATATGGTAATATGGTCGAGATCGATCACGGCAATGATTTGATCTCGCGTTACGCGCATGCATCCAGGCGGTTTGTGAAAATTGGTGACGTGGTGCTGCGTGGTTCGCGGATCGCCGCAGTAGGCAGAACTGGCCGCGCAACGGGCGCACATCTGCACTTTGAGGTGCGCCAGCGGGGTGTGGCACGAAATCCTGCGCAGTTTTTGCAATTGCCCGGCTGATCGAAGGCACTGAGTTCAAGAATTGCGGGGTGGGATTATCCCACCCCTTTTTTATTCGGGATGTTGATGATTACCGGTTTATTGAAGAAAGTATTCGGCAGCCGCAACGATCGTCTGCTCAAACAATATAGCCGCACGGTCCGCGCCATCAATGCGCTGGAACCGCAAATGGCGGCCCTGTCGGACGACCAGTTGCAAGCCAAGACCGCGGAGTTTCGCGATCGAATTGCGAAAGCGGTTGCTGCAGACGACGCGACGGGGGCTGAGCCGGGCGCTGCGCAGGACGCGATGCTTGAGCGCCGCCGCGCCGCACTGGATGCGCTGCTGCCGGAGGCATTTGCGGTGGTGCGCGAAGCCGGAAAGCGCGTGCTCGGCATGCGGCACTTCGACGTGCAGTTGGTCGGCGGCATCACCCTGCACAACGGCAAGATTGGTGAGATGCGCACGGGCGAAGGCAAGACACTGGTTGCCACACTGCCGGCGTATCTCAATGCACTGGCCGGTACCGGCGTGCATATCGTGACCGTCAACGATTATCTGGCACGGCGCGACGCGGACTGGATGGGGCGCATTTACCGCTTCCTCGGGCTTACCGTCGGCGTCAATCTGTCGCAGATGGAGCATGATCTCAAGCAGGAAGCCTATCTCGCCGATATTACCTACGGCACCAACAACGAATTCGGTTTTGACTATCTGCGTGACAACATGGTTTATGAGTTGTCGGAAAAGGTGCAGCGCGGCCTGGTCTTCGCAATCGTTGACGAAGTGGACTCGATACTGATCGATGAAGCCCGCACGCCCCTGATCATCTCCGGTCAGGCTGAAGACACCACCGACCTGTACCTGCGCATAAACACCATTGCGCCGAAGCTCGTGCGGCAGAAGGAAGAAAAGACCGAGGGCGATTTCTGGGTTGATGAGAAGGGACACCAGATCACCCTTTCGGAAGAAGGTCATGAACACGCCGAGGCACTGCTGGCGCAGGCAGGATTGCTGCCGGAGGGCGGCAGCCTGTATGACGCTGCCAACATCGGCCTGATGCATCACCTCAATGCGGCACTGCGCGCACAGAACCTGTTTCACCGTGACCAGCAGTACGTGGTGCAGAACAACGAGATCATCATCGTTGACGAGTTTACCGGCCGGCTGATGCCGGGGCGCCGCTGGTCCGAAGGTCTGCACCAGGCGATCGAGGCCAAGGAGGGCGTGGAGATCCAGAAGGAGAACCAGACGCTCGCCACGATTACGTTCCAGAACTATTTCCGCATGTACAAGAAGCTCTCCGGGATGACGGGAACGGCGGACACCGAAGCCTACGAGTTCCAGCAGATTTACGGGCTGGAGACGGTGGTGATTCCGACGCACCACCCGATGGTTCGTGATGACCGCATGGATCAGGTGTTCCGCACGTCGCGGGAGAAATACCAGGCCATCATCAGCGATATTCGTGGCTGCCATGAACGCGGCCAGCCGGTACTCGTGGGCACGACGTCCATCGAGAACTCGGAGTACATCTCGGGAATGCTCAAGCAGGAAAACCTGCCGCACAATGTACTCAACGCCAAGCAGCATGCCAGCGAAGCGGAGATCGTGATCCAGGCGGGGCGTCCCGCAATCATTACCATTGCCACCAACATGGCGGGCCGGGGCACGGACATCGTGCTCGGCGGTAATCCGGAGCCGGAGATCGGCCGCCTGATGGCCGACGACAGCGTGGATGAGGCGTCCCGCAAGCAGCGGGCGGCGGTGCTGCGCGAGGAGTGGCGGCAGCGCCACGATCAGGTCGTCAAGTCGGGCGGTTTGCATATCATCGGTACCGAGCGCCATGAGTCGCGGCGGATCGACAATCAGTTGCGCGGGCGCTCCGGGCGGCAGGGTGATCCGGGCTCCAGCCGTTTTTATCTTGCGCTGGACGACGCGCTGCTGCGCATATTTGCCTCGGACCGTGTCGCGGCGATCATGGAACGGCTGAAGATGCCCGACGGCGAGGCCATCGAGCATCCGTGGGTGACGCGCTCCATCGAGAACGCGCAGCGCAAGGTCGAGGCGCGCAATTTTGACATGCGCAAGCACCTGCTCGAATATGACGACGTTGCCAATGATCAGCGCAAGGTCATTTATCAACAGCGTAATGAGCTGTTGAACAGTTCCGATATCTCGGAAACCATCATGGCCATGCG
>JANNHN010000431.1:0-6061 GCA_031404395.1 Betaproteobacteria bacterium | reverse complement strand
ATCACTTGGACGTGCTTGATTTGTTTGCTATACTTGGAAGTTCTTCGAAACAGTTCGGGCAGCACACTGATGGGCGTCTCGCCCATTTTTTGTTTGTGGCGCTGATTTGGCATGGATTTGCAGGGTTTACTGGATAACACGCTGGCCGGTCTCGGCTACGAGCTGGTGGAACTGGAACGGTCCGCCCGCGGGGCGCTGTTGCGCGTGTTCATCGACAAGCCCGGCGGTATCAATGTCGAAGATTGTGCTCTGGTCAGTAATCATCTGAGCCGGTTGCTGGTGATTGAAAACGTGAGTTACGACCGGCTGGAAGTGTCATCGCCGGGGCTGGATCGGCCGCTGCGGACTGCGCGGGATTTCGCGCGTTTCGCCGGGCAGAAGGCGCGTCTGAAGTTGAGAGTGCCGCTGGAAGGGCAGCGTAATTTTGTCGGTGTGCTGTGCGACGCCGAAGCAGGCAAAGTGGGTCTGGAAGTCGATGGCCGCGTGCTGTCGCTGGATCTGGGCAATGTGGATAAAGCGCGGCTGATGCCGGCGTTTTGAGCGGGAGACGGACATGGGTCGGGAAATTCTGTTGTTGGTTGATGCGCTGGCGCGCGAAAAAAACGTCGACAAGGAAATTGTGTTCGGCGCGCTCGAACTTGCCCTGGCTTCGGCTGCCAAGAAAAAATTCACTGAGGATGTCGATGTGCGCGCCTTGGTGGATCGTGCCACTGGCGAGTTTTCGTTCTTCCGCCGCTGGGAAGTGGTGAAGAACGAGGAAATCGAAGTGCCGTCGCGGCAGTACAAGCTGCACGAGGCGCAGGAAGAAGATCCGGAATCGCAGCTCGGCGACTTTATCGAGGAACCGCTGGATGGCATGGAAGTCGGCCGCATCGGCGCGCAGACCGCCAAGCAGGTCATTGTGCAGAAAATCCGCGATGCCGAGCGCGAGCAGATTCTCAGCGATTTCCTTGCACGCAAGGAATACCTGGTCACCGGCGTCATCAAGCGCATGGAGCGCGGCAACGCCATAGTCGAATCCGGTCGCCTGGAGGCCATGCTGCCGCGCGACCAGATGATCCCCAAGGAAAATTTGCGCCTCGGCGACCGTGTGCGCGCTTATGTCTGGAAAGTGGATCGCATGGCACGTGGCCCGCACCTGATACTGTCACGCACGGCGCCGGAATTCATCGCCAGGCTGTTTGAACTCGAGGTGCCGGAAATCGAGGAAGGCCTGCTGGAGATCAAGGGCGCTGCGCGTGATCCGGGTTCTCGAGCCAAGATTGCCGTGCATTCCAAGGACGCCCGCATCGATCCGATCGGCACCTGCGTCGGCATGCGCGGCTCGCGCGTGCAGGCAGTGACTGCTGAACTCGCGCAGGAACGCGTTGATATTGTATTGTGGAACTCTGATCCGGCGCAGTTCGTGATCAATGCGCTGGCTCCGGCGGAAGTGACGAGCATCGTCGTTGACGAGGAAAAACACAGCATGGACATCGTCGTCGATGAGGAAAATCTTGCGCAGGCCATCGGTCGCAACGGTCAGAACGTGCGGCTCGCCGGGGAATTGACCGGCTGGGAACTGAATCTGATGACCGAAGTCGATGCGAAGAAAAAAACCGAAGAGGAAACTTCGCATACGCGCGCCGAATTCATGGAGAAGCTGGATGTTGACGAGGAAGTCGCCGACATTCTGGTGCAGGAAGGATTCACTACGCTCGAAGAAGTGGCGTACGTGCCGCTTCCCGAAATGCTCGAAATCGAAGCGTTCGATGAAGCCACGGTCACCGAGTTGCGCAGTCGCGCCCGCAATGCATTGCTGACGCAGGCTATCGCCAGCGAGGAAAAAGTGGAGCACGACATCGAAGATCTGATGAAAGTCGAAGGCATGGACAACGATACGGCGCGCCTGCTGGCCTCCAAGGGTATTGCCACCCAGGAGGATCTCGCCGATTACGCCACGGACGATCTGGTGGAACTGACCAGCATTGACGCCGAACGCGCCAAAGTGCTGATCATGGCCGCGCGCGCTCCGTGGTTTGCTGAATCCAACGCCTGAAAGACCGAAGCTAACCCGCATGTCCCAGATTAAAGTCAAAGAGTTTGCCAAGGAGCTCGGCGTCCAGCCGGAATTGCTCTTGGAGCAGTTGCGCGCAGCCGGCGTCAAAAAAGCACTGACTGAAGACGCCGGACTGACCGAAAAAGACAAAACCCAGCTGCTTGATCATTTGCGCGAATCCCATGGCGGCAAAGAAGGCAAGCAGAGGATTACGCTGACACGCCGGCAGACCACCGAAATCAAGAAATCCGATTCGACAACCGGCAAGGCGCGCACGATCCAGGTGGAAGTGCGCAAGAAGCGCGTGTTGATCAAACGTGACACGGTTGAGCCGGAAAAAGTCGAAGAAGCACCGAAGCCGCTGATTGATGCTGCCGAGGTTGCCACACGCGCTGCGGAAGCCAAACAGCACGCCCAGCTTGCTGCGCGGCAGGCTGATGACGCGGCAAAAAAACAGGATAAACGCAAGAAAACTCCGGCTGTCGCAGAAGAAGTGCCGGTACCGGTTGTCGAGGCGTCTGCAGCCGCGGCAGCACCGGGCACGGATGCTGCGGTTGTTGAAGGCACGATACACAAACCCACGATGCCGGCCGGTGATGCTGCCGGTAAATCCAAGAAGGGCGCCAAGAAACCTGCCAAGCAGGTGGTATGGCAGGACCCGACGGCCCGCAAGCGCAGCATCAAGACGCGGGGCGATGCTTCCGGCGGATTGGGCTGGCGCGAACGCAAAATACATCGCACGACGCACAAGCAGGACGACGATCAGCAGCACGGGTTTACCGCACCGACCGAGCCGCTGGTGCGCGAAGTTCTTGTGCCGGAAACCATTACCGTGGCCGATCTGGCGCACAAGATGTCGGTAAAGGCCGCTGAAGTCATCAAGGCGCTGATGAAGCTCGGCACGATGGCTACGATCAACCAGGTTCTCGATCAGGACTCGGCAATCATTCTGGTCGAGGAAATGGGGCATGTCGCCAAGCGTGCAAGGCTGGACGAGCCCGACGCTTTTCTCGCTGAAAATGCGGTACCCAGTGAAGTGCGGACAGAGTCGCGCGCACCGGTGGTTACGGTGATGGGGCACGTAGACCACGGCAAGACTTCATTGCTCGATTACATCCGCCGCACCCGCGTAGCCAGCGGCGAGGCCGGCGGTATTACGCAACACATCGGTGCCTATCACGTCGAAACGCCCCGCGGCATGATCACCTTTCTCGATACGCCGGGCCACGAAGCCTTTACGGCCATGCGTGCACGCGGCGCCAAGGTTACCGATCTGGTCATTCTGGTTGTTGCCGCTGACGATGGCGTGATGCCGCAGACCGCAGAAGCGATCCATCATGCCAAGGCAGCCAAGGTGCCGATCATCGTGGCGCTGAACAAGATCGACAAACCGGAAGCTAACCCGGAGCGGGTCAAGCAGGATCTGTCGTCTCAGGGAGTCGTGCCGGAAGATTGGGGCGGCGATACGATGTTCGTAGAGGTGTCAGCCAAAACCGGCCAGGGTGTTGACAGCCTGCTGGAGCGCATACTGCTGCAGGCTGAGGTGCTGGAACTGAAAGCACCGATCGATGCGCCGGCCAAAGGTATCGTCGTTGAATCGCGCCTCGACAAAGGTCGCGGTCCGGTGGCCACGATGCTGGTGCAATCCGGCACCCTGAAACGCGGCGACATTGTGCTGGCCGGTGCGGTATTCGGTCGCGTGCGCGCCTTGCTTGACGAGGCCGGCAAAACGATTGAATCGGCGGGGCCGTCAATTCCGGTGGAGATTCTCGGACTGTCCGATGTGCCGGCTGCCGGCGCCGAAGTGATGGTGCTGGGCGACGAGCGCAAGGCGCGGGAAATCGCGCTGTTCCGCCAGGGTAAATACCGCGACGTGAAGCTGGCCAAACAGCATGCGACCAAACTCGAAAACATGTTCGGGCAGATGGGCGAGGGCGAAGTAAAAACACTGTCACTGATCATCAAGTCCGATGTGCAGGGCTCCTACGAAGGCCTGGCGCACGCGCTGGGCAAACTTTCGAACGACGAGGTGAAAGTCAACATTGTGCATGCGGCAGTGGGCGGCATTACCGAGTCCGACATCAACCTTGCGCTGGCCTCAAAAGCGGTGGTCATCGGTTTCAATGCGCGCGCCGACGGTATGGCACGCAAGCTTGCCGAAGGTAACGGCGTTGATATCCGTTACTACAACATCATTTACGACGCTGTCGATGAAATCAAGGCGGCGCTCACCGGTATGTTGTCGCCGGAACGCAAGGAAAGCACCGTGGGGATGGTGGAAATACGCCAGGTATTCCGTATTTCCAAAGTCGGCGCAGTCGCCGGGTGTTATGTGCTTGACGGCGCAATCCGCCGGGGCTCCAAAGTGCGTCTGCTGAGGGACAGCGTAGTCCTTCATGAAGGCGAACTGGATTCGTTGAAACGCTTCAAAGATGACGCGCGCGAGGTCAAGGCCGGATTCGAATGCGGCCTGTCGCTGAAAAATTTCAACGACATCAAGGAAGGCGACCAGCTCGAAGTGTTCGAAGTCGTTGAGGTGGCGAGGACCCTGTAACGCTGCTGCGGACCGCCACCGTCCGCTGCGTTGCCGATCCGTGCAGCATGGCTAAAGATTATCACCGCGGTCAACGCATCGCCGACCAGATCCAGCGCGAACTGTCGGAGATCATCCGGCTCGAGATCAAGGATCCGCGCGTCGGCCTGATTACGCTCACCGGCGTTGATGTGACGCAGGACCATGAACACGCCAAAGTGTTCTTCACTGCGCTGGGTGAACCGGTACAGCAGGAAGCCGCGACACGGGCGCTGAATCATGCCGCGGGTTTTATGCGCAGCATGCTGGCCCAGCGCCTCAAGCTGCGCACTGTACCCCAGCTGCGTTTCGACTACGATGTGTCCGTTGAGCGTGGCGTGCGGCTGTCGCAACTGATTGACGAGGCTGTGGCCAGCCATCCGCAGGGCGACAAGACGTCGTGAACACCGTTACAGCGCAGCGCCGGGTCGTTGACGGCGTGTTGCTGTTGGACAAGCCGCGCGGCTTGACCTCACAACAGGTGGTGGCTCGGGTCAAGCATCTCTATAACGCGCGCAAAGCCGGCCATACTGGAACCCTGGATCCGATGGCCGATGGTTTGCTGCCGATCGGTCTCGGCGAAGCGACAAAATTCTCCCGGTTTCTTCTGGATGCGGACAAGCAGTATCTGGCCACGCTCCGCCTGGGTGTGACCACGGCCACCGGGGATGCCGAAGGCGAGGTGCTGCGGCAGCAACCCGTTGCGGTCGTCGCTGCAGACCTGCCCGCCGTGCTGGCGCGCTTTGTCGGAGAGCAGACGCAGATGCCGCCCATGCACTCTGCGCTCAAAGTCGCCGGCAAACCGCTGTATGCCTATGCCCGTGCAGGGGTGGTGGTGGAGCGCAAAGTTCGTGCCATTTCCATAAAAACAATACAATTAATTGATTTTATTGATTTTTTTATAAAAATAAGAGTGCTCTGCAGCAAAGGCACCTATATTCGGGTGCTGGCTGAGGATATCGGTGCAACCTTGGGCTGCGGCGCGCACCTAGTCGCGCTGACCCGCGAGGCGGCGGGCGGATTCAACTTGGCGAATGCGGTGTCCCTGGATGTCTTGGCAGCGCTGCCGATCGCTGAGCGGGAGGCTCGGCTATTGCCTGTGGACGCCTTTGCCGGCAGCTTGCCTCGTCTTGATCTGGACGCCGCGGCCACGTTGCGGCTGATCAAGGGTCAGCCGGTGGCTGCGGCGCCGGCAGCGCCGGGCCTGTATCGACTGTACGATCCCTCAGGGGGCTTTCTGGGCATTGGCGAGAACAGCGCAGCGGCGTTACAGGTTCAGCGACTGGTCGGGCAGTCCACTGTGGCGGGTAGTCCAAATGGCTTGAGCAATCCGGCAGTTACGGGTTAAAATGCTGCGATTTTTCGGCGGAGATTGAACATGGCTGTAACCACTGCCCAGAAGGCACAGGTGCTGCAGGATTTCCAGCGCGCCAAGAGCGACACGGGTTCAC
>JANNHN010000430.1:0-5778 GCA_031404395.1 Betaproteobacteria bacterium | reverse complement strand
TCCAGCAGCAGCATGACTGCCGCAATCAGCAGCCCGGCGCCGAGCATGCGCGGAAAGGCCTTGGGGCCCAGCGGATCGCCGAGCTCCAGACTGGGAATCTGTGCTGTCGCCCAGAAATACACGCCTGCAAGCAACAGCGTGCAGACGAAAATGATGCGATCAGACATTACTATTTTCCCCTACTCCGTTTCAAGTGTTCCCTTGTCCTGGGCAGTCAATGCTGCCAATTATCGTCGTGAATGCCGTCTGACAGGCAAAACAGTTCTTGCTGGCCAGCGCGAAATGTTAACCGACTTCGCCATGCCCGTGGTGTATCAAGCCGGTAAGACTAACCGGATCGTGGAATCACTCTTGCACCGGGCGGTATGAAAAGGCATTGCTGAGTTCCACTATCCGAATGCGCGCAAATTTGCGCTGCAACTTTCATCACTGGTGCCCGTGATAATCAGCATTGAACAACAATTTTTGTTGACCGCTGAGGCGACACACTGAACAATGCGCTACATCATGTCGTGACAAGCGTTATATAACTATTTGTTTTTATTGAATTATTTATCATGCCTCCTTCTGCAAAACCCATCATCGGTGCACTGGAAAAAATACTCGGATCACAGGGTGTCCTGACCGCGGCCGCAGACTTGGAGCCTTACGTTGTTGACTGGCGCGGCGTGTATCGCGGCGTCGCGGCTGCTGTCGCGCGTCCGGCAAATACGGCGCAGGTCGCTGCGGTGATGAAGCTGTGCGCTGAAACCGGCACGCCACTGGTACCGCAGGGCGGCAACACCGGCATGTGCGGCGCATCAGTGCCGAATGCCGGCGGCAATGAAGTCGTGCTGTCGCTGGCGCGAATGAACAAAATCCTCGACGTTGATCCGCTGAACAACACGCTGACTGCCGAAGCGGGATGTGTGCTCGCCAATATCCAGCAGGCGGCAGCCGATGTGGAGCGGCTGTTTCCGTTGAGCCTCGGCGCCGAGGGCAGTTGCCAGATCGGCGGCAACCTCTCGACCAACGCCGGCGGCGTCAATGTGCTGCGTTACGGCAATACGCGCGATCTGGTGCTGGGGCTGGAAGTCGTGCTGCCCGACGGCCGCATCTGGAACGGCCTGCGCGGGCTGCGCAAGGACAATACCGGCTACGACCTGAAGCATCTGTTCATCGGCGCTGAAGGCACGCTGGGCATCATCACGGCTGCGACATTGAAATTATTCCCCCGCCCCGCCGCCAACGCCACAGCGTGGATGGCGGTGCGCGACCCCGAAGCGGCATTGCAACTGCTTGCGCTGATGCGGCGTCATTGCAATGACCGTATCACCGCATTTGAGCTGATCTCGCGGCACAGCCTGGAACTCGTCTGGCGGCATATACCGGGAACGCGCGACCCGATTGACACGCCCTGCCCCTGGTACGTGCTGACCGAACTCGCTGACGCCGGTGATGAACAGGCATTGCGTGCCGATCTCGAACGCGCGCTTGAAGCGGCGTTAACTGACAATCTGGTGATCGATGTGGTGATTGCCGAAAACCGCACCCAAGCACAGGCGTTGTGGCATATGCGCGAATCCATCCCTGAGGGTGCGCGCCAGGAACCGGTCATGGTGTACCGGCACGATATCGCGGTGGCAGTCGGCCGCATCCCGGAATTCATCCGTGAGGCGCAGTTGGCGCTGGAAGCGCGTTTTCCGAACGTCCGGTTGATCTGCTTCGGGCACCTCGGTGACGGCAACCTGCATTACAACGCCTACCTGCCGGACCGTTTGCGCACCGACGCTGCAGCGCGTGAAGCGCACGACATTACCGAAACCGTTTACGACATCGTGCAACGCTACGGCGGCAGTTTCAGCGCCGAGCACGGCATCGGTCTGTCCAAGGTGGCCGAACTCGCGCATTACAAGAGCGCGGTGGAACTCGATCTGATGCGCACCGTCAAACGTGCGCTGGATCCGCAGGGCCTGATGAATCCGGGAAAAGTACTGTAAGCCCTGCCGCAGTCCAGGGTTTCAGGCGCCTGCGACGAACAGGCCGATCACACACAACAATCCACCAGTCCAGACCAGCGAACGCACCAGAGGTTTATCGTAGATATAGGCCAGCGTATAGATAATCCGGAACGCGATGAAAGCCACGGCCAGCCCATCAACCCACGTTTGAGGGGCACGCGCGAGATGTGCGATGATCACCGCCGCCGCGAACAGCGGAAACGCCTCGAAGGCATTGAGTTGCGCCCAGTAAGCGCGCTGCTGCTGCGGAGACAACCGATCAACACCGGCACGCGGTGCTGCGTTGCTGTAATCACGGCGCATTTTGGAGACGACCGTCGGCCAGTACGGCAGGCATCCGGCAACAAGAATCATCCAGTATGCAGTGGTCATGCGTGGCTCCCGTAAGGATGGTGGACAGTCGGTGACTGACAGGCGGAACTTTAAGATTGTTTTGCGGACTCAGGCCATGGAGATATTATGAGCGACAAGGTGACCAAAACTGAAGCCGAATGGAAAGCGCAGTTGACGGCGCAGCAGTTTCAGGTGGCCCGCAAGAAAGGCACCGAGCGCGCCTTTACCGGCCAATACTGGAACAGCCCGGAAAAAGGCATCTATCGCTGCATCTGCTGCAATACCGAACTGTTCCGGTCAGGCGAAAAATTCGATTCCGGCACCGGCTGGCCGAGCTTCTGGAAGCCGGCAGTCGCCGGGAACGTCGCCACCGAGGTGGACAACGGTTTGTTCATGCAACGCACCGAAGTCCTGTGCAGCCGCTGCGATGCCCATCTGGGGCATGTGTTCGACGATGGCCCGCAACCTACCGGCTTGCGCTATTGCATCAATTCGGCCTCGCTCAGGTTCGATAAAGAGTGAATCGCGAGAAACACCACGCCTTCGATCAGGTCGCAGGCGTGCTGAACAGCACATTTGAACGGGCTGGCCCGTTTCCGGCTCAGGAAGTGACGCCGCCACTGCGCACCGATGCGATCCGGCAGTGCCTGGAAATCTGTCAGCAGATCGATGCCATCGGCAGCGATCTGCCGCTGGAGGAAATCGATGAGCTCGGCAGCCACGGACTGGAATCTCTGTCCGATCCGGGTCTGTGGGCTTATCAGCTGCAGCTCGATGATGCGCGGGCCACGGTCGAAAATCTGGCACTGGACATGGCGCAATGGATTGCAGAGCACGGCGGGCAGATTACGGTGCTGGAACCCGTGGTCAATGCGCTCGCCCGGCAGGCCAATGCGACCCGTGAACCCTCTGAGCTGGCGGCGCTGTACGATCGCGCCTGTTTGGTCATCGCCGGCACTGCGCCAAGCATCGCCGATGCCACCGACGTTGCGGCCCTGCAGCCCTGGCTCACGGCTGCATTTCAATTGCGCCATCATCTCCACCCGCACCCAGCAGGCCGAACGCATGCATGCCGCCTATGATCTGCTGGAGGTCAATCTGCCGGCGCACTGCACGGCGTTTTACGAGGAAGGCGTGCGGGAATCACAAAAAACGGTCTATGGTGAACACGTGCGTGAAATCATGCGCGAACGTCTCGCCAAATGGACGACCCGCCACTAAGCAGGGATAATTGGATCCCATGAAATTCCTGTTCGATATTTTTCCGGTCATCCTGTTTTTTGCGGCGTTCAAGATCTACGGCATCTACGTCGCCACCGCCGTTGCCATTGCAGCCACAGTGGCGCAAATCGGCTGGGTCTGGTTCAAACATCGCAAGATTGACAACATGCAGTGGATCAGCCTCGCGCTGATTGTCGTTTTCGGCGGCGCTACACTGCTGCTGCGCGACGAAACATTCATCAAGTGGAAGCCGACGATACTCTACTGGCTGTTCAGCGTGGTTCTCGCCGTCTCCGCACTGATCTTCAAGAAAAACCTGATCCGCACCATGATGGAGAAACAAGTCACCGCACCGGATCCGGTATGGGGCAAGTTGCTCGTCGGCTGGATCGGCTTTTTTGCCGTAATGGGCGTGTTGAACCTGTACGTGGCCTACACTTATGACACCGACAGTTGGGTCAACTTCAAGTTGTTCGGCGGCATCGGCCTGATGATTTTGTTTGTCATAGCTCAAGCCGTTATACTGGCGCCGCACATGAAAGAGCGGGAGAGTGAATGAGCCGTGCCGCCCTCCCCGCCGCACGCTGATGACGGTTACCGACGACATCCGCAGCAGACTGGCGGCGCTGCATCCCGAATCCCTGGAAATTCTCGACGAATCCGGCGATCATATCGGCCATGCCGGGGCGCGGGATGGCGGCGGGCATTATCAATTGATCATCGTATCGCGGGCGTTCGAGAACCAGGCGCTGCAGGCCAGACACCGGATGATTTATGCGGCGCTGGGCCCGCTGATGCACAAGGAAATTCATGCGCTGACCATCAAAGCCTATACACCGGAAGAAATTTGATTAACCACAGGAGCAGTCATGCGTAAAACCCTCACCCTTTCCCTGATCCTCGCCACTACCACGCTCGCACCGCTGGCCGCGTTCGGTCAGGTTGCCAGGGTCAACGGCACCGCCATTCCGCAGGCGCGCGCGGATTTGCTGCTTCGGCAAGCGACCGCTCAGGGAAGACCCGACTCTCCTGAGCTTCGAGATGCTATAAAACAACGCCTGATTGAGAGTGAGTTCATCGCTCAAGAAGCAGTGAAGCTCGGCCTTAACAAAAATACAACTGTTGCCGCACAACTTGATCTTGTTCGGCAAAACGTCTTGCTTGATGCGTATGCTAATGAAATAGCCAAGCGGCACGCCCCGAGCGAGGATGCGTTGAAAGCTGCCTATGAAAAATTTAAAAATCATCCCGCCGCCAGCGAATACAAGGCAGCGCATATCCTGGTATCTACGGAAAAAGAAGCGCTTGATGTCATCGCCCAGCTCAAAGGTGGTGCGAACTTCGACAAGATAGCCGCCGAGAAATCGAAAGACGAAGGTTCCAAGACGCAGGGAGGCGATCTTGGCTGGAGCGATCCCGGCAAGTTCGTGCGCCCGTTCGCAGAAGCCATGGTCAAGCTCAAGAAGGGTGACCTTACCGAGCAACCGGTGCAGAGCAATTTTGGCTGGCACGTCATTCGCCTGAATGACGTTCGCCCGATCAGCTATGACGTGCTGAAACCCCAGCTGCAGCAGGTGGTAACGCAGGAATCCCTGCAAAAGGCTGTCGCCGACCTCCGCGCCAAGGCCAAGATCGAATAAACCCGCCGGCGCACTACTGGCAACCCAGCCCGCTCGAGTTGGGTTTTATTTGAGACTTGCCGGCCTGGCTGTCAGTGATTCGCACTCACGATCTGGCGCTGCTGCAGGCGCTGCCCAAAATAAAAAATCCCGACCTCATCGAGGTCGGGATTTTTCTTCATGGGTGCCCGACAATGTCCTACTTTCACACGGGTAGTCCGTACTATCATCGGCGCTGAGTCGTTTCACGGCCCTGTTCGGAATGGGAAGGGGTGGGACCAACTCGCTATTGTCGTCAGGCATAGCTGTTTGGCTACTCGCAAGGCATCGCAATGCCTTGCGGGTGAGCCCTGTTCGGAAGAAGTAAAGTTTAAGTATGGTTAAGTATTTAACTTAACTACTTGATTTGATTGAACATTTACATGAGCCTACCAGAGCTGCATCGATCACAAGGATCGGCTACTGCTCAAAATTATAGGATCAAGCCTCACGGGCAATTAGTATCGGTTAGCTCAAGGGATTGCTCCCCTTACACACCCGACCTATCAACGCGGTGGTCTTCCGCGACCCTTCAGGGGGATCAAGTCCCCGGGAAGTCTCATCTT
>JANNHN010000429.1:0-4830 GCA_031404395.1 Betaproteobacteria bacterium | reverse complement strand
CCGGACAAACCGGTGGCATAAAAAGACATGCTTGGGATCATCGGCGGCAGCGGCCTGTCGCAAATTGCGGATCTGGACATTATTCGCCGGCAGGTTGTGGCGACGCCCTATGGCGAACCGTCTGGCGCCCTGATTTTCGGGCGGTTGCAGGGCTGTGAGGTGGCGTTCCTGCCGCGCCACGGCCACGCGCACACGATTGCCCCGCACCGGATCAACTATCGCGCCAATCTTTGGGCCTTGCAGGCGCAGGGCGTGCGCGATGTGGTGGCCGTGGCCTCGGTGGGCGATATCGCCGGCGATCTTGGCGCGGGAATGCTGGTGGTGCCCGACCAGATCATCGATTACACCCATGGCCGCGAGTCCAGTTACTTCGACGGTGTGGCGCAACCGCTGGCGCACATTGATTTTACGCAGCCGTTTTGCGAGACCATGCGGCAACGGTTGCTGCGTGCCGGTGCGGGCACCGGCGAATCGTTGCGCGACGGCGGCACTTATGGCGCCACGCAAGGTCCGCGCCTGGAGTCCGTCGCTGAAATCGACCGTATGGCGCGGGACGGCGCGCATCTGGTCGGCATGACCGGCATGCCTGAAGCCGCGCTGGCGCGGGAACTTGGTCTTTGTTACGCAATGCTCGCTGTTGTCGTCAATCCCGCTGCAGGGCGCGGTGCGAGCGCTGGGCAGATCTCCATGGATGACATTGCTGCGGTTTCCGCGGCCGCGATGATCCGCGTTCGGACATTGCTGGCTGCAGTGGTGCAGGCACATGGCAATTAGGCCGGTGCTGCGCATGGGCGATCCGCGCCTGCTGCAGGTGTCGCTGCCGGTGGAACGTATCGATACGCCGGCATTGCAGGCATTGCTTGACGACATGTTGGACACGATGCGGGCACTGGACGGCGCGGGCCTGGCGGCGCCGCAGATCGGCGTGCCGTTGCGCGTGGTGATTTTCGGTATTGAGTCGAACCCGCGTTATCCCGATGTGGAGCCGGTGCCGCAGACTGTGCTGATCAATCCGGTGATCACGCCGCTGGATGCGGATGTGGAAGAGGACTGGGAGGGTTGCCTGTCAGTGCCGGGCATGCGCGGGCTGGTGCCGCGATACCGGCGGCTGCGTTATCAGGGCATGGATGCGCAAGGGGATGGGATTGACCGTACCGTCGAAGGTTTTCATGCGCGAGTTGTACAGCATGAATGCGATCATCTTGACGGTATTCTGTACCCGATGCGCATCCGCGACATGCGCTACTTCGGATTTATGGATGAACTGTTCCCGGGCCAAGGGAACATTTGTAACGGAGTAGGGGATTCCGGCGACGACTGAAGCGGCGCACTGCTCAGACGCGCAACTGGTCGAGCAGCTCGCTTTCGAACTGCACCGTGCGCTTCGGGTTATTGAGCACGCTGCCGCTGACGACAAAAGTGTCTTCGGCGCGCGCCCCCAGAGTGTTGATTTTTGCCGCGTGCAGGTTGATGTCGAATGCGGTCAGCGTGCGGGATATGCGTGACAGCAGTCCCGGCCGGTCACCGGCGACGATGGACAGCATGCGGTAGGTGCCGCGCTCGTCAGCCTGGATGTTGACCTCGGGCGTAATCGGGAAATGCCGCAACTGGCGGCTCAGGCGGGGCTTGGTCAGCGGCGGCAGCGGCGCTTTGCTCGACAGACGTCCGGTCAATTCATGCTCGATGTAGCTGATCAGGTCGCGGTATTCCGGCTGCCGGTTCGAGGTGTCCTGGATGTGGAATGTGTCGAGAGCATAGCCGTGCTTGGTGGTATGAATTTTGGCTTCGTAGATGTCGAAGCTGATGCTTTCGAAAAAACCGCAGATGCGCGAGAACAGTTCCTTTTGATCGGCGATATAGACCACGACCTGCAGGCCTTCTCCAATCGGTGACAACCGCGCCCTGACCACCGGCACGGGCGAGTCGGCATGGCGGCAGAGTTGCCGGGTGTGCCACGCGATTTCCTGTGCTTCGTGCTGCAGGAAATACGCGGTGTCGAGCTGGCGCCAGAATTCCCGGTAATCGGTTTCCGGTATTGCGTACAGCCGCAGCCTGGCCATGGCGTCTTCCTGGCGCGCAAGCTGGCCGTCCAGTGGACCGGTGTGTTCGCCGGCCAACAGGCGCCGTGTGGCATGAAACAGATCTTCCAGCAGTTTCGCCTTCCACGCGTTCCATACCTTGGGGCTGGTGCCGCGGATGTCGGCCACGGTCAGCAGATAAAGTGCGGCAAGGTGGCGTTGGTCACCGACGCGCTGCGCGAAGGCGCTGACGACATCGGGGTCGCTCAGATCCTGTTTTTGCGCGGTCGCCGACATGACCAGATGCTGTTCCACCAGCCAGGCCACCAGATCACAGTCGGCCGGCTGCAATCCGTGCGCTTTGCAAAAACGGTGGGCATCGACCTTGCCGAGATCGGAGTGATCACCGCCGCGTCCCTTGGCAATGTCGTGGAACAGGCCGGCAAGGTAGAGTAATTCCGGTTTCTCGAACTCGCTCATCAAGCGGCTGCACAGCGGGAATTCGTGGGCCAGCTCCGGCACTGCAAAGCGGCGCACGTTGCGCACCACTTTGAGTATGTGCTCATCAACGGTGTAAACGTGGTAGAGATCGTGCTGCATCTGGCCGACGATGCGGCCGAATGCGGGGATATAACGACCCAGAATGTCGTATTGATGCATGCGCCGGAGCTCGTGGATCATGCGTGTCGGGCTGCGCAGTATGTCCATGAACAGTGCGCGCATGCGCGGGTCGCGGCGTGCGGCGGGATTGATGCGCCGGCGCGCCCGCCACAGCGCCCTGAGTGTCACGGCGCCGATGCCCTTGATTTCATGGTGCTGTTGCAGCAGTACAAACGCTTCGAGCATTGCGCACGGGTCGCGCTCGAATATTTTTACGTCCGGGGCCGACAACAGTTCCCCGCGGATCACGAATCGCTTGTTCAGCGGGGTCACTATGGTGCGGTTGGCGGGCGGTGATATTCGCAGTTCCAGATTCTGCAAGAGGATCGTGTTCAGTTGTGATACCGATTTCGCAGTCTGGTAGTAACGTTGCATCAGGCGTTCGCTGGCCCGTTTATTGGCGCGATTGGCGAACCCGAGTTGTTTGGCCAATGCCGTCTGGTGATCGAACAGCAATCGGTCTTCGCGGCGTCCGGCAAGGAAATGCAGGCGGATGCGCAGCAATTCGAGCACTCGCTCATGACGTCCGATGGCGCGCGCCTCGTCCTGTGTAATGAACCCACGCCGCGCCAGTTCCAGCCAGGTGCGGCCGAGCCGGGCGGCCTTGGAAATCCACAGAATGGTATTCAGATCGCGCAGGCCACCGGTGCTTTCCTTGAGATTGGGTTCAAGATTGGTGGCTTCGTGCCTTGAATGGCGTTCCTGCTGCTCAATGCGCTTGGCGCGCAGAAATGTCCCGGGATCGATGAACTGCTGCAGTTTGCGCGTGAAACGGCGGTGGAGCTCGCGGTTGCCGGTGACCAGTCGCGACTCCAGCAGACTGGTTTGTACCGTGATGTCCCCAGCGGCCACCTCGAAACACTCGTCGATGGTACGTACGCTGTGACCTGCATCGAGTCCGATGTCCCAGAAGGTGCCGACCAGCGCCTCCAGTTTTTCACGCAGTGCAGCGTCCGGCGGTTGCGGCAGCAGGATCAGGATATCGACGTCGGAATGCGGAAACAATTGACCGCGTCCGTAGCCGCCAACCGCGACCAGCGCAATGTCTGCCGGTATTGCGCAGTTTTTCCACGATATCCGCAGATGGCGATCAGTCAGTCGCGCGAGCTGCTGCAGGATCTCGCGCCCGAGCTGTCCGTTTTCGAATTTTTGCTGTAGTGCGGCGCGCTCATCGGCAAGCATGGTACGCTGCGTTTTCGGCGCAGAGGGCCGTTGCCGCGATTCGGCAGTGCCCGGAGCTGGTACGCTGCTCATGTGTCGGCGGTGGCCGGGTGTCAGTGGGCTTCCGCCGCCGCCGGTGTGGCGGCGGATACCGTCAGCACTTCATAACCGTTCCCGGTCACCAATACGGTGTGTTCCCATTGCGCCGACAAGCTGTGGTCTTTGGTCACGATGGTCCAGCCGTCTGCGAGTTGGCGGATGTCGGCCTTGCCGGCGTTGATCATCGGCTCCACGGTAAAAATCATGCCGGCTTCGAGACGCAGGCCCATGCCGGGCCGGCCGTAGTGGAGGATTTGCGGTTCTTCGTGAAATTTGCGACCGATGCCGTGACCACAGAACTCGCGGACCACGCTGAAGCCGTGCTTCTCGGCATGCGTCTGGATGGCATGGCCGATATCGCCGAGGGTATTGCCGGCCTTGATGGTGCGGATGCCGCGCCACATGCATTCATAAGTGATATCCACCAGTCGCCGCGCCTGTATCGAAGGTTGTCCGACACAGAACATGCGACTGGTGTCACCGTGAAATCCGTTGTTGATGACGGTGACATCGACGTTGACGATGTCGCCGTTCTTGAGCTTTTTCTCGCCGGGTACGCCGTGGCAGACGACATGGTTTACCGACGTGCATATGGATTTCGGGTAGGGGGTGTAGCCCGGCGGGGTGTAGTTGAGCGGCGCGGGCACCGTGCCCTGCTGGTTGACCATGTAGTCATGGCACAGGCGGTCGATTTCACCGGTGGCCATGCCGGCGCGGATTTGCGGGCCGATAAAGTCGAGAACCTCGGCGGCGAGCCGGCCGGCGATCCGCATTTGCTCGATTTCGTCCGGGGTCTTCGGTTGTACGGCCATGACAGCGCTTTCAGTGCGCGCTATCCAAGGCTGCGCGGCTTCGGGGTTGTGACGTGGATGGCGATTCTAACAGGTTGGTA
>JANNHN010000428.1:0-1533 GCA_031404395.1 Betaproteobacteria bacterium | reverse complement strand
TGCGCTGCCGCATTGGCCGGTCCCTTGACAAGGCGTGAGCGCTGCGGCGCGAAGTGCCTTCGTTGATCCGCAGCATGCTCCAAATCCGGTTCGATACCGATCAAAAACAGCCGACGATTCTTCTCGTCGGTGCGCATTGCGACGACATCGAAATCGGCTGCGGCGGCGCCGTGCTGCGGCTTGCGGCGCGTTATCCGACGGCGCGATTCGTCTGGGTCACGCTCAGCTCCGACGCCCAGCGCGCCGCCGAAACCCGCGCGGCCTCAGCGCGGCTGCTCGATGGGGTCGCCGACGCGACCGTGCGCGTCGAACAATTCAAGGGCAGTTACTTCCCACATATCGGGCCGGACCTGAAGGACTATTTCGACGGGCTCAAGAGCTTCCAGCCCGACTTGATCCTGACGCACTGCAGGCACGATCTGCACCAGGACCACCGGGTCTGCAGTGAGCTGACCTGGAATACCTTTCGCGACCACCTGATCCTCGAGTACGAGATCCCGAAGTTCGACGGCGATCTCGGTGCCCCGAACGTCTTCTTCCCGCTCACACGGGTGGAGATGCAGCGCAAGTGCGACACACTGATGGAGTGCTTCCCCAGCCAGCAGGCGCGGAACTGGTTCACGCGCGACACCTTCGAGGCGCTGGCCCGCTTGCGCGGCATCGAATGCAATGCCGCCGAAGGCTATGCCGAGGCCTTCTACAGCCGCAAGTTCAGCGTCGTCCCATGATGGCCGACCCTATCGTCACCTTATGACCAGCAACCATATTCCCACCCTCGACGACCTCCTGCACCAGGATCTGGACTACATCTGCGGCAACCTCGCCGAGGAGTTCAGCCGCATGGCCGGCAAGGGCCTGCTGATCACCGGCGGTGCCGGCTTCCTCGGCTACTACCTGGTGCAGGCGGCGCTGCACTTCAACCGCAGCGCCGGCCGTGAGCAGCCGATCCGCGTGACGGTATGGGACAGTTTCATCCGCGGCACCCCGGCTTGGCTGACCAGCCTGCAGGGCACGCCGAACCTGACCATCGCCCGCTGCGACCTGATCGAACCACTGCCGCAGCCGATGCCCGACTTCCAGTGGATCATCCACGCGGCCGGCATCGCGTCTCCGCCGTTTTATCGCAAGTATCCGATCAAGACGATCGACGCCAACATCAATGGCCTGCGCAATCTGCTCGATTACAGCGTCGCGCAGGCCGAGCGCGGCAAGCCGGTCGAGGGCTTCCTGTTCTATTCGTCGAGCGAGATTTACGGCGACCCGACGCCGGACTGGATCCCGACGCCCGAGCATTACCGCGGTCTGGTGTCGTGCACGGGCCCGCGCGCCTGTTACGACGAATCCAAGCGCTTCGGCGAGACGCTGTGCGTGGTCTTCGCGCAGCAGCATGGCGTGCCGACCAAGATCGCCCGGCCCTTCAACAACTATGGCCCGGGCTTGAAGATCACCGACAAGCGCGTGATCTCCGACTTTGCGCGCGAAGTGCTGGCCGGTCGCGACATCGTGATGTTCTCCGACGGCAAGCCCACACGC
>JANNHN010000427.1:0-4117 GCA_031404395.1 Betaproteobacteria bacterium | reverse complement strand
GTCTTGCGGCCCATGATGATGTGATGGCCCATGGTCACCGATTTGAACAGTTGCAATTCATTGGGCAGACGCCAGGGAATCCTGCCGTCGGCGCCGATCACGCGATTCTTTGCCATCGCGACAATCAGCGACAGCCGCGGGGCCGGGGTTTGTTTTTGACCTTCACTCTGCATTCTGCACTCCGCATTCCGCACTGGCATTTACACCGCTATCGGCGCGCGGATCACCGGATGCGGATCGTAGTTTTCGAGCGTGAAATCCCCGTACTGGAACGCGAACAGATCCTTCACTGCCGGATTCAGTTTCATGATCGGCAGTGTTCGCGGCGCTCGCGACAATTGTTCTTTCGCCTGGTCGAGGTGATTCATGTAGAGATGGGTGTCGCCGAAGGTATGCACAAAATCACCGGGCTTCAGCCCGCACACCTGCGCAACCATCAGCGTCAGCAGCGAGTACGACGCAATGTTGAACGGCACGCCGAGAAACATGTCGGCGCTGCGCTGATAGAGCTGGCATGACAGCCGCCCGTCGGCGACATAGAACTGGAAAAACGCATGGCAGGGCATCAGTGCCATTTTGTCGAGGTCAGCGACATTCCATGCCGACACGATCATGCGCCGCGAGTCGGGGTTCTTGCGCAACTTCTCCAGCACCTGGCTGATCTGGTCGATGTGGCGGCCGTCCGCCGTCGGCCACGAGCGCCACTGATAGCCGTACACCGGGCCGAGCTCGCCGTCGGGTTTGGCCCATTCGTCCCAGATGGTGATGCCGTTTTCCTGCAGGTAGCGGGTGTTGGTCTCGCCTTTGAGGAACCACAGCAGTTCATGGATGATCGACTTGAGGTGGACTTTTTTGGTAGTGACCAGCGGAAATCCGGCATTGAGGTCGAAGCGGAGCTGGGCGCCGAACACCGACAGCGTGCCGGTGCCGGTGCGGTCGGATTTGCGGGTGCCGTGATCAAGCACGTGACGCAGCAGGTCGAGATAAGCGCGCATGATGGTTGAGTTGGATTGCGGGGTTGCGAATGCCGCTGATTTTAGCAGGCCGCAGCGTCCCGCCCGTTATAATCATCGTCATCTCATTGCAGCCACCGCATCACAACCACCGCATCACAACCACCTTAACCTGCGGATTTCCAACGATGATTGCACGCCTGCAGACACAGACTTCATGGCCGGGGCAGAGCGAGCTCGCACGCGCTCGTCATTTGCTGGTGGTTGCGCCCAGCGGCACCGCGCAGTTCGCGCTGCCGCTGGGGGAATTGCTGGGCAAGGCGCTCGGCCGCCGCCGCAAGAAAATCACCGATCTGGCCACGGCGCCGGTGAGTGCCGACACGGCGGACGGTACGCTGGCGGTGTGGGTGACGCCGGATCTGAAAAAATCAGTGTTCGAGCAGCAGGCGCTGGTGTGCAAGGCGGCGGGCCTGTTGCTCGCCGAGCACCCGGAAGCGCTGACGGTGATCGTCGCCGGCACCCCGGCGCAGCGCCGCGCGCTGGCGGAACTGGCGGTTTATGTGGCCTGGATCAACGGCATCACGCTGCCGCAGCGCAAGACGCAGCACAAGGATAAATCTGACGCAAAACCGCTCAACAACATTCATCTCTACGGCTATCGTTCCGCCGACGGCTTTGCGGCAATCCGTGCGCAGGCCGCAGGCAATGTGCTGTGCCGCGAGCTGACCGTGCTGCCGCCGAACGAGCTGACGCCCGGCGCATACCGCGAGCGCATCAAACTGCTCGCCAGACAGCACAGCTGGACGCGCGAAGAATACGATTTCAAACGCCTGCAAAAAATGGGCGCCGGCGCGTTCTGCGCGGTGGCGCAGGGCAGCGATGAACACGATGCGGCGATTGTGCGGCTGAGCTACCGGCCGCGCGGCGCGAAAAAAACCGTGGCGCTGGTCGGCAAAGGCATCTGCTTCGACACCGGCGGCCACAACCTGAAACCGGCGCGCTACATGCAGGGCATGCATGAAGACATGAACGGTTCGGCCGTGGCGCTGGGCATACTCACTGCTGCGACCGCAGCGAAGCTCAAGGTCAATATCGACTGCTGGCTGGCGCTGGCGCAGAACCATATCGGCCCGCGCGCCTACAAACAGAACGACATTGTCACCGCACTGAACGGTACCACGATTGAAATTGTGCATACCGATGCCGAAGGCCGCATGGTGCTGGCCGACACATTGACGCTGGCGGCGCGCGGCAAGCCAGATAAGCCCGCCGTGATCATTGATTTCGCCACGCTCACCGGCGCCATGCATGTCGCGCTGGGCAGCCGCTACAGCGGCGTGTTCGCGACGACAGCGCAGTGGGCGGCGCGCGCCGTAGCCGCGGGCGCGGCATCCGGTGAACGCGTGTGCGTGTTTCCGATGGATGACGATTACGACAGCGCGCTCGACAGCACGGTGGCCGACGTCAAGCAATGCACGCTCGACGGCGAGGCCGATCACATTCTCGCCGCGCGGCTGTTGCAGCGTTTCACCGGCAAGACGCCGTGGATCCACATGGATCTGTCGGCGCACAGTTGCAAGGGCGGGCTGGGTGCGGTGGCGAGTGATTGCACCGGTTTCGGTGTGGCCTGGGGTGTGGCGCTGCTCCGGGCTAAGTAAAAATAGTAATAAAAACAACAAGTTACGTTATATTCCGGCGCGGGACGGCCTGCGGAGAGCAACCGGCGATGACTGAACACAGCCAGTTTCGACTGCTGACGGAGCGCCGCTTCGCACCGTTCTTCGGCGTGCAGTTTTGCGGCGCGATGAACGACAACGTGTTCAAGCAGGCGCTGGTGATCCTGCTCGCTTATCAGACGGCCAGTTTCACCACGCTCTCGACCGACGTGTTGCAGAACGTCGCGCAGGCGTTGTTCATTCTGCCGTTTTTTCTGTTCTCCGCTACCGCCGGCCAGCTCGCGGACAAATACGAGAAGTCGCGCCTGATCCGCATCACGGTCGCCATCGAACTCGCCGTCATGATGCTCGGCGCCGCCGGCTTTTTCATGCACAGCCTGGAATTGCTGCTGGCCGCGTTGTTCCTCGGCGGCGTGCAGTCGGCGCTGTTCGGTCCGGTCAAATACGCGATCCTGCCGCAGCACTTGCACGAGCGCGAGCTCGTCGGCGGCAACGGCCTGGTCGAAATGGGGACTTCGGTCGCCATACTCACCGGCATGATGCTCGGCGGCTGGCTGGTCAGCCAGCAGGGCTGGGGCATTGCGGCGGTGGCGATAACGACGGTAATGCTGTCCGCTGCCGGTTTCGCGTTGAGTTGCCTGATCCCGCTGTCGCCCGCACCTGCGCCGGATCTGCGCGTCAACTGGAATCCAATCACCGAAACCTGGCGCAATTTCCGGTTCATGCGCGGCAACCGCACGGTGTTCCTGTCGGTGCTGGGCATCTCCTGGTTCTGGTTCATCGGCTCGATGTTCATCACGCAGTTTCCCAACCTGTCGAAGAACATACTGGCCGGCACCGAGGGCATCGTCACATTGCTGCTGATCATGTTTTCCATCGGCATCGGCGCAGGTTCGCTGCTGTGCGAGCGGTTGTCCGGGCACAAGGTCGAGATCGGACTGGTGCCGTTCGGCTCGCTCGGCATCACGCTGTTCGGCGTGGATCTGTACTTCGCGCTGGCGGGACACATCGGGCACGGCCCGGTCGGCATCCGCGAGTTCGTGAGCGAAGCAGGTCACTGGCGCATCCTCGCGGATCTCATGCTGATCGGCGTGTTCGGCGGTTTCTATATCGTGCCGCTGTATGCGCTGATCCAGAGCCGCAGCGAACCGGGGCATCGTTCGCGCATCATCGCCGGCAACAATATTCTCAACGCGCTGTTCATCGTCGCCGCGGCGGGCATCGCCATCGGCCTGTTCCAGTTGGGCGCGACGATTCCGCAATTGTTCCTGATCACGGCAATCCTGAACGCGATAGTCGCCATCTATATTTATACGCTGGTGCCGGAATTCCTGATGCGCTTCATTGTGTGGATGCTGATTCACACGGTGTATCGACTTGAAAAATCAGGGCTCGACAATATTCCGGATGAAGGGCCGGCGGTGCTGGTGTGCAACCACGTGAGTTTTGTGGATGCCCTGATCATCGCCGCCGCCTGCCGCCGGCCGA
>JANNHN010000426.1:0-2416 GCA_031404395.1 Betaproteobacteria bacterium | reverse complement strand
TACTCAAAGCGGGTGAAAGTTGCAATCGTTATTGGCGTGTTTTCGGGCCGTATGGATCACGCAACCAATTGATAATGCGTGATATTATTTTACGTAATCCACGCTGGAGGGGCGGCTAGAACCGCTGTTTGACGCTACAATGCGCTCCCTTTCGGTATTGTGGTTTTAGGTCATGCCGGAAACGCGGCCGGAGCTAAAACCGGCAGGTGGATCACAAAAGAATACGGAGAGTTGGCAGAGCGGTTGAATGCACCGGTCTTGGCGCACGCGCAGTGTGCGCTTGCGAGGCTAACTTGCCGTATGGCAAGTTAAGCGCTGAAAGCGCGGCCGGAGCTAAAACCGGCAGCGGAATTACCCGAAATACGGAGAGTTGGCAGAGCGGTTGAATGCACCGGTCTTGAAAACCGGCAGGGCCTCACGGTCCTCGTGAGTTCGAATCTCACACTCTCCGCCAATTCGATGTTCAATGACGTTCAATCCCCGCCGCGCAGTGCATCCGCCCAGCAATTCGGTGTTTCATAAAGACGCACGCGCTCCAGCCGGAGTCTTGCGCCGTAATGTGCCCGGTATTGCGCGTCGAGCAGATTGAAGGCCGTTTGCGCCAGATGCTCTGCGGTCGGCGGTGCGTCGAACAGCACCGTCTTGTGCGCGGGGAGTCCGGCCAGGAAATTCACCACAGCCTCATCCCGCTGCCATGCAAGAAACGCGTGATCCCAGGGATCAACGACCGTTTGCTGCGCAATCGACTTGACCGCAGAAAAGTCGAGCACCATGCCCTCATCCGCAGCGCCCGGCGTGGCGATCACCGGGCCGCTCAAGGTGATTTCAATGGCGTAGCGATGCCCGTGCAGGTGACGGCACTGGCTGGCGTGATTGGGTATGCGGTGGCCGGCGTCGAATTCCAGCCTGCGGGTGATTTGCACGAGGGGGCGGAGTATAACAAACGACCCTGCCGCCGCCTGTAGTTCAGACTCAAATCTTCCGGGCGCGCTGTGCCGCTGTTTTCAGTTCACGGTACAGCCCGGGGCGCGCTTTTTTCAGATGTGCGACCAGCGCAAAGTCATCACCGCGGATCTGCGGCAGCGGGATGCCCTCAATATGCACGATACGCAGCAGTTCGCGCACCGGCCTGGGCATGCGGCGGCCGGACTCATAACGCGAGCCGCCACTCTGGGTGACGCCGATCATCAGCCAGAAGTGCTGCTGATTGAGTCCGAGCCTGCGACGGATGTTGCCGGGATTGTCGGGTAATCTGTGGTCTTTTTTCATTGTGCCTGCCTCCTCGCCGGCATGCTCTGCCACCCTTTCGGAGTGTTGTAAGCGACAATGGTTCCCGGCAGAGGGAGGTCACGGCGCCGGGATAGTCATGCGCCCATCCTCGTTTTTCCCCTGAAAATCCAATAAAATACGCCCCTTTTTGACGCTTTAACCCGGTAAACAGCCCTCATGGCTTTGATAGTCCAGAAATACGGCGGCACCTCGGTCGGCAGCCCCGAACGCATCAAGAATGTCGCCAAGCGCGTGGCGCGCTGGCGGGCGCAGGGACACGATATTGTGGTGGTGGCCTCGGCGATGTCGGGCGAGACCAACCGGCTGCTTGCGCTGGCCCGCGAGGTTCAGGCGCATCCCGATCCGCGGGAACTCGATGTGATGGTATCGACCGGAGAGCAAGTCACTATTGCGCTGCTGTCGATGGCGTTGATTGAACTGGGCCTGAAAGCGCGCAGCTATACCGGCGGGCAGGTAAAAATCCTGACCGACAACGCCCACACCAAGGCGCGCATCGTCAGCATTGACGAGCAGCGCATGCGCGCCGATCTGAAAGCCGGGTACGTCGTGGTGGTCGCCGGCTTCCAGGGCGTTGATGAGTCGGGCAATATCACCACGCTGGGTCGCGGCGGCTCCGACACCACCGGCGTGGCGCTGGCGGCGGCGTTGAAGGCCGAAGAGTGCCAGATTTATACGGACGTTGACGGCGTGTACACCACCGATCCGCGGATCGTGCCCGAAGCGCGCCGCCTGAAAAGCATCACGTTCGAAGAGATGCTTGAAATGGCGAGCCTCGGCTCCAAGGTGCTGCAAAGCCGCTCGGTTGAATTCGCCGGCAAGTACAAGGTGCGCCTGCGCGTGCTGTCCAGTTTTGAAGACAGCGGTGACGGCACGCTGATTACATTTGAGGAAGACAAGGATATGGAAAAAGCCATCATCTCAGGCATCGCCTTTAACAAGGACGAGGCGAAGATTACCGTGCTCGGCGTACCCGATCGACCGGGCATCGCTTATCAGATCCTCGGACCGGTGAGTGATGCCAACATCGATGTCGATATGATCGTGCAAAATGTCGGCCACGACGGCTTGACCGATTTTTCGTTTACTGTGCATCGCAACGATTATCAGAAAGCGCTGAACGTGCTGA
>JANNHN010000425.1:0-2325 GCA_031404395.1 Betaproteobacteria bacterium | reverse complement strand
CACCGCAAGGATGCGTGCGGCGCCAACCTTGCGACGCAGACCGGCAAGCGTTACGGCAATTGCCGTCGGATGGTGCGCGAAATCGTCATACACGGTGATATCGCGCACGCTGCCGCGGATTTCCATGCGGCGCTTGACGTTTTTAAACAGATTCAGTGCATCGATAGATCCGGCCACCGGCACGCCGGCATGGCGCGCCGCAGCGATGGCCGCCAGCGCGTTCAGCCGGTTGTGCTCGCCGAGCAGATCCCACAGGACGCGCCCGCGCAACGCGCCTTCATGAGTGACTGCAAACGCACCACTGGCATCAGGCGCACCGGCCTGCCACGCTCCGGCACCGCCGAAACGCTCCACCGGCGTCCATGCGCCGCGCGCCAGCACCCGTTCCAGAGCGGCGTCCGCGCCATGCGCAACAATCAACCCGTTGGCCGGCACCGTACGCACCAGGTGATGAAACTGGGTTTCGATGGCAGCGAGATCCGGGAAAATGTCGGCATGATCGTATTCAAGATTGTTCAACACCACTGTACGCGGCGCGTAATGCACGAATTTCGAACGCTTGTCGAAAAACGCGGTGTCGTATTCGTCGGCTTCGATGACGAAGAATGGCGTTTCGGTCAGACGCGCAGACACGCCAAAGTTCTGCGGCACGCCGCCGATCAGGAAGCCAGGATTGAGGCCGGCATGCTCCAGTATCCACGCCAGCATCGCGCTGGTCGTGGTCTTGCCGTGGGTGCCGGCGACGGCCAGCACCCAGCGGCCCTGCAGCACATGGTCATGCAGCCACTGCGGGCCGGATACATAAGGCAGCCCGCGGTTGAGTATGGCCTCCATCAGCAGGTTGCCGCGGGTCACCACATTACCGATCACGTACAGATCCGGGCTGAGATCAGCCTGCTCGGCGTTGTAACCGTTGATCAGCGCGATGCCCTGCGCTTCGAGCTGGGTGCTCATCGGCGGATAAACGTTGGCGTCGCAGCCCGTCACCTTGTGGCCGGCCGCGCGTGCTATCAACGCGAGTCCGCCCATGAACGAGCCGCAGATGCCGAGGATATGGATATGCATGGTCGAGCCGGAGAATAACAGGTGAGCGAAACGCGGTGAACTCCTGCCGCTATAATCTTCTGGTGCATGCCATCCCCGCAATTCTGCTCACCGGCGCCGGCAAGAATCTATTCATTGCCGCGCTCGCTGCAGCGCGCCCCGCCGGCGAACGCTGGGCGCTGCTCGACAACGATGCCGGCCATTCCGCACAGGCACAGTCCGGCGCGGAATTTCACGTAGCCACGGTCAATGGCTGCATGTGCTGCACGGGCGCGGTGGCGCTGCAGACCGGTATCGTGCAACTGCTCCGACGGTCGCGTCCGCACCGGCTGATCATCGCTGCCTCAGGCGCCGCGGAACCGGCGGCACTGGAAAAATCCCTGCAGCAGGAACACCTGGCGCGAGCCGTCACCATCACCCATCGGCTGCACGTCACTGCGGCGGAGCATCTGCAGACACAACCACCGGCGGGACGCGAGCTGTGGTTGCGGCAATTGCAGGCCGCAAACCTGGTGGTGGCTGCGGATGCTGCTGCTGTGCGAGTGCTGGATGCTGCGCTGAGGGCATTGGGCGTCACCGGCAAACCTGTCCTGACCACGGCAGATGCGCTGCTGACTGTGCTGCCGCCTGTCACCGCAATCAACACGGCAGCAGCATGATCATGTCCGGCAACGCTGACGCCCTGCATCGCATCGTCATCGTCGGCGGCGGCGCCGGCGGTCTCGAGCTCGCCACGCGGCTGGGTGATGCCGTCGGCCGCCGCCAGCAGGCGCTGGTCACGCTGATCGACCGTTCACGCACACATTTGTGGAAACCACTGCTGCACGAGGTCGCGGCGGGCAGCATGGATGTCGATCTGCACACGCTGGATTATCTGGCGCAGGCGCGCTGGCATCATTTCCTTTTTCAGTTGGGCAGCATGACGGGGCTGGATCGCCAGCGCCGCGTGGTGCGTGTCGCGCCGACCCACGACGACGAAGGCCGCGAGTTGATCGGTGAGCGCGAAATTTCCTATGACACACTGATCATCGCCGTCGGCAGCGGCACCAACGACTTCGGCACGCCGGGCGCGCAGCAACACGCCATCAGTCTCGACACGACACCGCAGGCCGAGCGTTTCCACCATCGCCTGATCAACGCCTGCATCCGCGCCAATGCACAAACCGCGCCGCTGCGCCCCGAGCAATTGCAGGTGGCCATCATCGGCGCCGGCGCCACCGGCGTCGAACTCTCCGCCGAACTGCATCACACGACGCGCGAACTGGTGGCCTTCGGGTTGGA
>JANNHN010000424.1:0-5414 GCA_031404395.1 Betaproteobacteria bacterium | reverse complement strand
GATCAAGTCATTGGTGCCCACCGACAGGAAATCCAGACGCTTGGTCAGCAGTCCCAGCGCCAGCGCAGCAGCAGGAATTTCAACCATGCCGCCGACGGGTACTTGCCGGTCGTAGGGAATCCCGTCGTCGTCGAGGCTGCGTCTGGCGTGCTCGATCAGCAACAGAGCCTGGTCGATTTCCGACGCGTTCATCAGCATTGGAATCAGGATTTTCATTTTGCCGTAACGGGATGCGCGCAGCATCGCGCGCAACTGCGTGACGAAACGCTTGGGCTCCGTCAGACACAAGCGGATCGCGCGCAAGCCCAGTGCGGGATTCGGGGCGAGGCGCACGGTGTCGTCGGTTTTCTTGTCGGCGCCCAGGTCGTAGGTACGGATGATGACGGGCCGGTCGCCCATTTCCTCCATGACCTTGCGGTAGGCTTCAAACTGCTCGTCCTCGTCCGGCAGATCCGGGCGGTTGAGGAACAGGAATTCAGTGCGGAACAGGCCGATGCCGGTGGCGCCGCTTTCCACTGCCAGCGCAACGTCGCCCGGCAACTCGATGTTGGCGTGCAACTCGATGTCCACCCCGTCCAGCGTTTGCGCCGGAGTGTCGCGCAGCCGCTTGAGTTTCTGGCGCTCGAGGCCGAACGCGCGCTGCCGCAACTGGTACTCGGCGAGCACCTGCGGATCGGGATCAACAATGACCACGCCCTGGGTGCCGTCAACAATGATGATTTCATTCTCACTCACCAGTTGCCGCGCATGGTGGAGCGCGACGATGCAGGGGATGTTCAGGCTGCGCGCGACGATGGCGGTGTGCGAGGTCGCGCCGCCGAGATCGGTGATGAAGCTGGCGAAACGGTGCTGCTTGAACAGCACCACGTCGGCGGGCGACAGATCATGCGCAACCAGCACCAGATTCTGGTCTTCCGGGCCGGCGGGCGGCGGCGCATGGCCCGGTTGCCCGAGCAGCACCTTCATGACGCGTTGCGCAACCTGGATCACATCGGTGCGGCGTTCGCGCAAATAGACGTCCTCGATGGCGTCGAATTGGGTGAGCAGTTCATCGGTCTGGATTTTCAGCGCCCACTCGGCATTGCAATTTTCTGCGGCAATGATGGTGCGCGGCGCCCCAGACAACGTCGAGTCGTTGAGGATCATCTGGTGGAGATCAATGAAGGCGCCGAGTTCAGCAGGCACGCCGGCAGGCATTGCGGTGCGTAATTGCTCGAGTTCTCCGCGCACCGTTTTCACTGCCGCGTCGAATCGCGCGATTTCTTCCGGGATCTGCGGCGCCGGCACTTCGTAATGCGAAACCTCGAGTTGCGTGTGCGAGATCAGATGCGCATGACCGATGGCGATGCCGCCAGACACGCCGATGCCGTGGATGGTGAGACTCATAAAGACAGTGCAGAGCGCAAAGTGCAGAGTGCAAAGTTAAAACCACATGCCGTACGCAGTCCATTTTGCACTTTGCACTTTGCGTTCTGCATTGCTTTCATTCTCCTTCGCCGAAACGGTCGGCAATCAGCGCCTGTATGGCCTGCATCGCCGAAGCTTCGTCCGCGCCTTCGGTCTCGACGAGAATACTTGATCCTTTGCCCGCCGCCAGCATCATCACGCCCATGATGCTCTTGGCATTCACGCGCCGGCCGTTGCGGCTGACCCAGACATGGCTGGAAAAGCTGCCGGCGACCTGCGTGAGTTTTGCGGATGCCCGGGCGTGCAGCCCGAGCTTGTTGATGATCTCAGCTTCCTGTTGCAGCATTGTGAACCGTGGTGAACACCGGGGGCACGCGCAACACGCCCTCGCAGCCGCCGCTGATGGCCTTGGTCATCATCACCGACAGTGATTTGTCGCGATAAGTCAGCGCACGGACCAGCATCGGCAGATTGACGCCGGCGACCGCTTCAACTTTTCCCGGAATCACCAGTTTGGCGGCGATATTGGACGGCGAACCGCCGTACATGTCTGTGAGCACCAGCACGCCGTCGCCTTCGTCGAGTTCCTTGATCAGCTTGCGCGCCTGCGGCACCAACTGCGCCGGATCATCCTGCGCCGTGACGCCGAGTTGACGCAGCCGCGACGGCCGTTTGTTGAGCATGTGGCTGGCACAGTGGATCAGGCTTTCACCCAGTGTGCCGTGGCTGATAATCAGTATGCCGATCATGGACTTGGCGGTTCCCTTGTCACGAAAGCGCCATACTCTACGCTGCCTGTTCTTGCGCCGCAACATTGCCCGCGGGCGCGGGCCGGCACCCGCGTTATACCGATTTCTCCAATGTATTCAATAACATGGCGGAAACATCAAAGCCGCTTTGCGTGGTGATTTCCTGGAAGCAGGTAGGGCTGGTGACATTAACTTCAGTCAGGAAATCACCGATGACATCCAGCCCGACGAGCAGCAGGCCGGCTGCCGACAGTTGCGGCCCCAGCGTTTCGGCAATCAGCAGGTCGCGCGCCGTGAGTTCCCGCGCCACACCGGTACCCCCGGCAGCGAGATTGCCGCGGGTTTCGCCGGCTCTGGGAATGCGCGCGAGGCAATAGGGAACCGGCTTGCCGCCGATCACCAGCACGCGTTTGTCGCCGTTGCTGATGTCCGGGATATAACGCTGCGCCATGATCGTGCGCTGTCCGTCGCCGGTCAGGGTTTCGATGATGACATTGAGATTGGGATCTGCGTTGCGGACGCGGAACACGGAGGCGCCGCCCATGCCGTCGAGCGGCTTGAGAATGATGTCCGCGTGTTCGCGCAAAAACGCGTGCAGCAGATCAACCCTGCGTGTTACCAGCGTGGGTGCCGTAAATTCGGCGAAGCGCGCGATGGCCATTTTCTCGTTGAAATCACGGATCGCCTGCGGGCGGTTGAACACCCGCGCGCCGCGGCGCTCGGCGATCTCCAGCAGATACGTGCTGTAAATGTATTCCATGTTGAACGGCGGATCCTTGCGCATCAGCACCGCGTCGAACTGTTCCAGCGGCATGTCGGCGGGGGCATCGAGACGGTACCAGCGCGGCGTTTCTCCCGTCAGATGCAACCGTGTGGCACGTCCGGTGACGGCCGCTTTATGCCAGGCAAGATCCTCCTGCTGCAGCGCGTACAGCGTATGGCCGCGCGCCGCGGCGGCACGCATGATGGCGTAGGTGGTGTCTTTTTCCAGCTTGAATTCGTCGAGAGGGTCGACGATGAACGCGAGCTTCATGTTGCGGCGCGCAGCAGCGCCGGTTCTTCGGCTGCCGCCTCCATGCGTTCCACTTCCAGCGCGGCGGCGAGCAGCGCCAACCGGGCGATAACGCCATAGGCGTAGAAGCGGTTCGGCGGGCAGCCGGGGTCGTTGGGGTTGGGCGACGAACAGGGCTCGGCAAATGCCAGCGGTGCGAATTGCATGCCTGGCGCATTGAGATTCTGGTCCTTGCCGCGTTCGGTATGCACGCGGTAGAAACCGCCGACAACAAAGTGGTCAATCATGTAAACGACAGGCTCGGCGATGGCGTCGCCGACGCTCTCGAAGGTGTAAACGCCTTCCTGCACGATGACTTCCTGCACCTCAAGGCCTTCCTTGATCACCGCCATCTTGTTGCGCTGTTTGCGATTGAGGCCCTTGACCTCGGACGGATCCTTTACCGTCATGATGCCCATGCCGTAGGTGCCGGCGTCGGCTTTGACGATGACAAACGGCGTTTCGGTGATGCCGTACTCGGTATATTTCTTGCGGATGTCGCCGAGGATTTCGGAGACGTAACCTTCCAGGCATTCTTCGCCGAGCCGTTCACGGAAATTGATTTTCCCGCAGCGTTCGAAATACGGATTGATCAACCAGGGGTCGATGCCGACCAGCGTAGCGAACTCGCGCGCGACATCATTGTAGGCGGCGAAGTGTTTCGATTTGCGCCGGGTCGCCCAGCCGGCCAGCACCGGCGGCAGCACGGTCTGTTCGAGTCCCTGCAGAATCGCCGGCACGCCGCCCGACAGATCATTGTTCAGCAGCACGACGCAAGGATCAAATTCGCCGACTTTCAGCCGGTTGCCGTCGCGCTGCAGCGGCTCCAGCCGCAGCGTGGCGCCATTCGGCAATGTGAGATCGGTCGCCGCGGTGATCTCGGGCAACAGGCTGCCGACGCGCACCTCGACGCCGGCGTGGCGCAGGATGGTTGCGAGTTTTTCGACGTTTTGCAGATAAAACAGGTTGCGCGTGTGATTTTCGGGAACCAGTACGAGGCCACGGGCATCCGGGCAGGCTTTTTCAATGGCGATCATCGCCGCCTGCACGCACAGCGTGTGGAAATCGGGGTTGAGATTGTTGAAGCCGCCGGGAAACAGGTTGGTATCGACCGGCGCTAGCTTGAAGCCGGCGTTACGCAGATCAACCGATGCATAAAACGGCGCCGCGTGTTCCTGCCACTGGCCGCGCAGCCAGTGCTCGATATCAACCGTGGCTTTGAGGATGCGGTGTTCGAGATCCTGCAGCGGTCCGGTCAGTGCGGTGGTAAGGCGCGGTACGGTCATGGGTTCCCCGGGAGGAGGGTCATTTTACCCCAGCAGCTTATTCAGAGGTTCCCGGGCGGACTGTCCGGGCGGACGGGGCAAAAAAAGCGGGCGCCGCAGCGCCCGCAAACTCAGGGGGAAATCCTGAACAACACTTACATGTGGTACGCCTTCTCGCCGTGCTCGTTGATGTCGAGGCCTTCGCGTTCGACTTCTTCGGTCACGCGCAGTCCGACGATCAGATCGACAATCTTGTAGGCGATGAAGGCGACAACCGCTGACCAGAGCACCGCGACGCCGACAGCCTGGAGCTGGATGACCAGTTGCGCACCCATGTCAAAGTCGGCGACTTTGTTGGCGACGTAGTCATAGACGCCGGTGCCGCCCAGCGCCGGCGCCACAAACACACCGGTGAGGATGGAACCGAGGATGCCGCCGACCGCATGCACACCGAACACGTCGAGCGCGTCATCCGCACCCAGCATGCGTTTCAGGCCGTTGACACCCCACAGGCAGATGATGCCCGCCGCCAGACCGATGATGATGGCACCCATCGGGCCAACGAAACCGCAGGCCGGCGTGATGGCAACCAGTCCGGCCACCGAACCCGAAGCGGCACCGAGCATCGAGGGTTTGCCCTTGAGCAGCCACTCGAAAATCATCCACGACATGGTTGCGGCAGCCGTTGCGAGCAGCGTATTGACCAGGGCGAGCGTTGCAGTGCCGGTGGCTTCGAGGTTGGAGCCGGCATTGAAGCCGAACCAGCCCACCCACAGCAGCGCGGCGCCGATCATGGTCAGCGTCAGGCTGTGCGGCGACATCGCCTCCTTGCCGAAGCCCACGCGCTTGCCGACCAGATAGGCGCCCACCAGACCGGCAATGCCGGCGTTGATATGCACCACCGTGCCGCCGGCGAAGTCCAGCGCGCCCTTGGCCCACAGG
>JANNHN010000423.1:0-3448 GCA_031404395.1 Betaproteobacteria bacterium | reverse complement strand
CCAGCAACGCGCAGAGTCGTAATCCGGCATTGCATCCAATCAATGGAGAAAAACATGTTCTATCCCCGGCATAATCCCGTGCGTCATCTGCACCTGTGCTGCAAAAGCATCGTCGTTGTTGCGGCGTTGCTTGCAGCGCCGGCCATGGCGGCCGAGCCCGCGGAAAAATTTCCGTCGAAACCGATCCGCATCATGGGGCAGGGCGCGGGCAGCACTGCGGATTATCTGTCGCGCTATATCGGCCAGCGGCTGACCGAGCGCTGGGGGCAGGCGGTGGTGGTGGATAATCGCGCCGGCGCCGGCGGCACGCTGTCGGCCGATGTGGTGGCCAAGGCTGCACCCGACGGCTATTCGCTGGTCATGGGCCATGCCGGACCGATGGTGAGCGCAGTGTCGTTATACAAAAATCTGCCGTACGACCCGCTGAAGGATTTTGCGCCGATCACCAAGACGGCGACCGGCGTCACGGTGCTGGTGGTGCATCCGTCGGTCGCTGCAAAAAATGCCCAGGAGTTGGTGGCATTGGCCAGGCAGGGGAATTTGTCCTATGCGTCCGCGGGCAACGGCACGATCAGCCACCTGACCGGGGAACTGTTCAAGCAGATTGCCAAAGTTGATGTGCAGCATATTCCGTACAAGAGCGCCGGTTTTGCGCTGACGTCCATTCTGTCCGGCGAGACGCAGATCTCTTTCCTATCGCCGGTCACCGCCTATGCGCAACTGAAATCCGGCAAGGTGCGCGCGCTGGCGGTGTCGAGCAAGGAGCGTTTTGTCGGCACCCCCGATATTCCGAGCGCGGATGAAGCAGGCCTTAAAGGCATGGAGGCGCAGTTGTGGTTTGGCTTGTTTACTACAGCCGGGACGCCGAAGCCGATCCTCAGCAAATTGCATGGCGAAATCACGAGCATACTCAGGTCGGAAGAGGTCAAGGCGGCGCTGTTGCAGCGCGGCGCCGTTGCCGCGCCGACGACACCCGAAGAGTTGCATGCCTACGTGAAAAGCGAACTGGCAAAGTGGACGCCGATCATCAAGGCGGCGGGCATCAGGGCGGACTAAAAGACAGTGCGGAGTGCAAAATGCAAAATGCAGTGGCAGCAGGCGTAGGGTGGGCAAAGCGCAGCGTGCCCACGCGGACGCGGTTTAAAACTTTTGCCGAAAAGCATTTCGGGCTTTGTTTGTAAAGCGGTGATACGGTGGGCACGCTACGCTTTGCCCACCCTACATGAACTGCACCGCGCTTGATGTTATAAGTTATTGTTTTTATTGGAGAAATTGTAATGGCGCGTAAAGCCAAAGCGGTTGAACCGAAGAAGATCAAGGCTGCGGGCATTGATCCGAAGAAGCGGATTTCGACGGCGCCCGACGGCTTGTACGATCCGGCGAATCCGGGCCACCGCTGGGAGCGTCCGTTGCAGGCGCCGGGGCGCATGCAGGTCGATTTCGAGGAACGCGTCGATTTCCGGCGGCTCCACGAGTATCGCCTCGCGCGCACCCGCAATGCGCTGAAAAAATCCAAACTCGGCGCGCTGCTGGTGTTCGACCAGATCAACATGCGCTACATCTCGAGCACGGTGATCGGCGAATGGGCGCGTGACAAGCTGACGCGCTGGTGCCTGCTCACCGGCAACGGCGAACCCTGGGTGTGGGATTTCGGTTCCGCGGTGCGCCATCACAAACTCTATGCGCCGTGGTTGCCGAAGAACCACAGCATCCCGGGGCTGGCGGGATTGCGCGGCGCGGTGTCGCCGAAAGTCGGCCTGTTCGAGGCGGCGGCCAAGGAGATCTACGACATCCTCAAGCAGGAAGGCGTTGCCAACATGCCGATCGGCATCGACGTCGTCGAACCGCCGTTCCTGTTCGCGCTGCAGAAGCTGGGCCTCAAGGTGATGGACGGCCAGCAGGTGATGCTTGATGCGCGCGAGATCAAGAGCCATGACGAGATCACGCTGCTCAATACGGCGGCGGCGATGGGCGACGGCGTGTATCAGGATATTTTCGAGGCGCTGAAACCGGGCGTGCGCGAAAACGAAATCGTCGCCATGGCCGCCAAGCGTTTTTACGAAATGGGTTCGGACTGCGTCGAGGCCGTCAATGCGATTGCCGGCGAACGCTGCAGCCCGCATCCGCACAACTTTACCGACCGGATGATCCGTCCCGGCGATCAGGCGTATTTCGATCTGATCCATTCCTACATGGGCTACAAGACCTGTTACTACCGCACCTTCACGGTGGGGAGTGCCACACCAGCGCAGCACGATGCCTACAAGCGGGCGCGCAAGTGGATGGACGACGCCATTGCCATGCTGAAACCGGGGGTTTCCACTGAAGCGGTCGCGCGTGCGTTTCCGAAATGCACGGAGATCGGTTTTGAGACCGAGATGGCGGCGTTCGGCCTGAATTTCTGCCACGGCCTGGGCCTGGGCCTGCACGAGCGGCCGCTGATCTCGCGGTTGAACTCGTTCAAGGATCCGTACGAGCTGAAAGCGGGCATGGTGTTCGCGGTAGAGACCTTCTGCCCGGCGAAAGACGGCGTGTCGGCGGCGCGCATCGAGGAAGAAGTGGTGCTGACGCCCGACGGCGCCAAAGTCATCACGCTGTTCCCGGCGCAGGAACTGCCGATTGCCAACAAGTACTAGATGCGTGAAGGAGTGAAGGAGTAACCCCGTGAACCCCCTCCCCCGTTTCACGGGGGACAAGGGCACACTTGAAGCGAAGCAGGGCCGGGGTGGGGGTATTCACTCCTTCACCCCTTCACGATTTTGGAAACAAAAATGGACACTAAAGTGACAAGCAAGAAAACCAGCAACGCACCAGTCGAAGACGATATCGGCCGTGATATCCGGCTCGAGCTGTTCCGCATGCAACTGGAACTGCGGCTGTGCGAGAAGCGCGCCTATGACCTGTTCCTGCAGAACCTGGTCAAGGGCACCAGCCACCTGTCGCTGGGGCAGGAGGCGATTGCCGCGGCCTTCGGCGTGGCGATGCGTCCCGACGACTGGACCTTCTGCACTTATCGCGGCCATGCGCACACGCTGGCGCGCGGTGCATCGATGACCGGTGTGCTCGGTGAACTGATGGGCCGCGAATGCGGGCTGCTCGGCGGCAAGGGCGGCTCTATGCACCTGACTGATGTGTCCAAGGGCGCAATGGGCTCGTATGCCATCATCGGCGCCCATCTGCCGGTGGCGGCGGGTGCTGCATGGAGCGCGCAATACCGCGGCACCGAACAGGTGGCGGTGTGTTTTTTCGGCGACGGCACTACCAACATCGGCGCGTTTCATGAGGCGCTGAATTTTTCCGTGGTGTGGAAACTGCCGGTGATCTTCGTCTGTGAAAACAATCTCTACATGGAATACACGCCGATCAGCGCGGTGACGGCGGTGGAGCATCCGGCGGCCGATCGCGCCGGCGCCTACAACCTCGAAAAAATCGTCGTCGATGGCAATGA
>JANNHN010000422.1:0-1897 GCA_031404395.1 Betaproteobacteria bacterium | reverse complement strand
CCACCGGCCGCGCGCCCTTGCCGGCCAGCGCCGATGCGAACCAGTCGAGGAACAATTCCTCGGTACGCGCCACCACCGGCTGCGGAATGTCTTCGTAACGGATTGCCGAAAGAAATGCGCTCAGGGTTTGCGATGCGCTCTCGACAGGCGCCGGTGATTTTTTGACGGGCATTTGCATGACGGACTCCGGTAGAGCGGCTATTTTAATGGAAACCTTGCGGCTCAACCGCAGAAATCCGGCGTGGCGGGTCCGGTGTTAAGCTTCTGGATCGATGATGCAATCCGCACTCAACCATCACCCAAAGGAAACAACCATGCAATCGATGACCGCGCGAGAACTTGCCGGCAGGGATCATTATTATCGAGGCACATGCCGCGCATGGACGTTGACTGTCGCAGCCATGGCCTGCGCCGGCATCACCGGCGCGGCACAGGCGCAAAGCAGCAAACACGGCGCCTATACAGGCACAGTCACCGTCAGCGGCACTGAGGTGGGCAGATACACCAACGGAAGTTTTCGCGCCAACATCAAAATCACCCTGCCGCTGACCAGCGCCAGCACGAGTTCGGCGATGGCGGAAATCAGTGACGTCGACAAGCCGAGCGCGATGGCCTCCATTCTGCAATGGAACCAGGCGGGGAAGGACTCCTCACCGGATTCCGGCGGCAAAATCAACACCTGGACCTGCTCGCTGGCCGCGCCGACCGACGTGCCGATGAATGCGCAAGGCACGCTCAACCTGAATTACCGCGCCAAAACGCACTCCATGTTTATCGCGCTGGTTTCGATGAAAGAAGTGCCATTCAATTGCAACCATTCGCGCTCGGGTCCGTACAAGAAAACCAAACTTGTCAGCCTGTTTTTCGGCACCAGCGAACCGGATGTCCTGCCGTGGAAGGAACTGCCCTTCGCCGATACAGCGCGCCTGAAAGCGACATACAAGCTGCTACCGGTCAGTGCGATGAAGGGGCAGTACGGGCCGCTAGATCAAGAGTGGGATTTGCTACTCAAGCGTTGAGCGTAGATACCCCGGGCCTGATCGCTTCAATAGAGCGGCTACTGCTTTGTTGCAGTGATGATCTGGAAATTTCCGCAGAAATACGTGGTGCGCTCGCACGACCATCCGCCCATGTTTTCCAGGCAGCGCAGCGGGTCATGCGTATCCCAGAGCGCCAGGCCCAGCGGTTCAAACACCTTGAAGTAAGTCCAGCTCAGGGCGCGCAACACCCACAACTCGGGGCGGTGGAATTCCGCGACAAAGAGCTTGCCTCCCGGCGCAAGCACGCGACCCGCCTCGCGCAACGCCTGTTCCTTCAGGTGATGCGGCAACTCATGCAGCAGAAAAAACATGACATTGGCGTCAAAAGCGCCGTCTTCCTGCTGCGTGGCCGTGGCATTTTTTTCGATGAAATCCACCTTCCCCGGCCAGCTGCCCAGCTTGCCCCCGGCGTGCACAAGCTCATTGCGGATGATATCCGCGACGACGACGCGCTCGATGCCGGCCTGGACCGCCGCACCCACCACCCTGGGAATCACATTCCCGAATGCGCACGAGGTGATCAGCAGTTGTCCGTTGCGCAGATCCTGCTGCCTCAACCCGGAGATGATCTTCGAAACAATGCGGTGGTACTGGAACAGCAGGATCGCCGAGATGATGGGCTGGAAATCAACCAGCTTGATCAGCCGCATGTTCGAATAGATGGGATACACGTGCGACTTTTCGCCGTGCGCGCCCGGCGCCAGCCCGCGCACCAGCAGCGCCCCCCTGGTCACCACAAAGAAAAACAGGCCCGTGCAGGCCAGCATGAAACCGAGGGCAAAAACCACGTTCATCAGCCATGCGCTCATCGCATCTCCCTGAATCCTCTACCGCAACGTCTCCCGGGATTGCCCCTT
>JANNHN010000421.1:0-2184 GCA_031404395.1 Betaproteobacteria bacterium | reverse complement strand
CTGGATGGCGTCGCCCGCCAGCGTGTCGCCGGCCAGCATCATTTTCAAGCCGTTGTAATCCGGCGGATTGTGCGATCCGGTGACCATCACGCCGGACAGCGTACCGAGTTCATGCGCGGCGTAGTAGAGCATCGGCGTGGCGACCTGGCCGACATCAATGACATCAACGCCGCTGGCCTGCAGGCCGCGCGCCAGCGCCGCGGCGAGTTCCGGTCCCGAGTTCCGGCCATCGCGGGCAATGACCACGCTGTGGCGTCCGCGCGCCTGCGCTTCGCTGCCGATGGCGCGGCCGATGGTTTCGACCCCGGCGCCGGTCAGGGTTTTGCCGACGATGCCGCGGATGTCGTAGGCCTTGAAAATCAGCGCCGGAGGCGTCGCGGAAGATGTCATGAAATGGTCAAAAAATATTCATTAAAAACAATGGGTTATGTTATCACTGCGCGCTGAAGAAACCAAGCATCACCGGCGGCAGCCAGGAGATTGAACCCGAGTTGCCGGGAAAGCCGGCATGGCCACCCTCGTCCGGGAATGCAGCGGTGATCGTGGCCGATAGCTCATGTGGCGCGGGCAGTGCCGTTTCCGGCAGGAAGGGATCGTTGCGTGCATTCAGCATCAACGTCGGTACTGTGACGCGCGCGAGCCACGACTTGCTGCTGGCGCGGGTGTAGTAATCATCGACGCCGCGAAACCCATGCAGTGGCGCCGTAACCCGATCGTCGAATTCGCGCAGTGTGCGCGCAATCAGCATTTGTTGCCCATTGAACAATCCCGGATGCATACGCAATCTGGCGAGAGAGGTGCGTTTCATCGATACCAGAAAATTTTTCGTGTACAACATGTTGAAGCCGCGCTCCAGCGCATCACCGGCCGCATGCAGATCCACTGGTGCGGAAATCGCCGCAGCGCGGTGCACGACTTCATGCGCTGCATCACCTTGTTCGCCCAGCCATTTCAGCAACGCATTGCCGCCGAGCGACACGCCGGCGACATATCGGGTGCGGTCCGGGTGCTGCACCTGCATCCGGCGCAGCACCCAATCGATTTCAGCGCTGTCGCCGGAGTGGTAGGCGCGCGGCAACCTGTTGAGTTCGCCGCCGCAACCGCGGAAATGCACCACAACGCCCTGCCAGCCGCGTTGCGCCACGGCGTGCATCAATGCGCGCGCGTAATGGCTGCGCGAACTGCCTTCGAGTCCGTGAAACAGCATGACCAGCGGCGCAGCGGCTGCGACCGGCGCCGCGGTCCAGTCGAGGTCGATAAAGTCGCCGTCCGGAGTGTCCCAGCGCTCGCGGCGCCAGACGACCTGCGGGCGCGGCGCGAGCAACGCCGGATACAGCGTCTGCAGGTTGCCGCCGGGCAGCCAGGGCGGCGCCCGGTAAGCGAGTGTGATCATGGACTCGATGGTACCCGGTTTGGATGCTGATTTACCGGTACCGGATGTTCGTGTCACAATCCATGCAGGACACTGTCATTCATCAACTGGCAAGGGAGGTAATCTCATGAACGATCCTGTCGCGCAAACCCCGGGCAACGACGATCGCAATCTGGCGATGTTGGCGCACTTGCTGGGCATTGTTTCCGGCTTTGTCGGGGCGTTGATCATCTGGCTGGTCAAGAAAGATCAGTCGCCATTCATCGATGAGCAAGGCAAGGAGGCGCTGAATTTCCAGATCACTGTATTGATCGGGTTTGTCGGCTCGTGGATCCTGATGTTCGTGCTGATCGGCATGTTGCTGATGCCGCTGTTGCTGATTGCCAATCTGGTGTTTTGCATACTGGCCGCCGTCGCGGTATCCAGGGGCGAGCATTACAAATATCCGTTTGCGATCCGGTTGTTGAAATAATCGTTACGACAAAAACAAAAAAGAGCCCCGCGGGGCTCTTTTTTTGTGGCAGCAGACTGGTCAGTCCCGGTACGACGTATCAGTACGGTCGAGCTTGCGCAGCAGCGCCGGCCACTCAAGCAGGCCGAAGCGGCGGCGCACGCCGGGCAGCATCAGGTTGTTGGTGTATTGGGTGACTTCCCCGGGTGGCATCTGCAGTTCGGTGTTGCACGACAGGGTCATCACCTGCAACTGGCAGGCGCGCTCCAGCCGGTACATGTTGTTGAAGCATTCGGCAATGCTGGCGCCGGTGGTCAGCAGGCCGTGGTTGCGCAGCACCATGGCTTCGCGGTTGCCGAGG
>JANNHN010000420.1:0-1807 GCA_031404395.1 Betaproteobacteria bacterium | reverse complement strand
CTTGGGCAGCGCCAGGTACATATCCGCAGTGAACCCGGCCTTCAGCATGCCGGATGAGCCTTTCCAGACGCGCAGGCTGGTGACCGGCTGGTTGCCGGCATAGAGCTTTACACTGTCATAAAACTGGAATCCCCAGTTCAGCAGTTTCTGACTCTCGGCTGCGCGCGCGGATTCGGAGGCCGTTCCCAGCACGACGGACAGCAGACGGCGGTCGCTGCGTTTGGCCGAGGTGATCAGGCAGTAACCGGCATTCTCGGTGTGTCCGGTTTTCACGCCATCGACGGTGGGATCCAGCCACAGCAGCCGGTTGCGGTTCGACTGGGTGATGTTGTTGTAGCGGTATTCTTTTTGCGAGTACATCGCATAATGCTCGGGATAATCGCGGATCAGTGCAACGGTGAGTTGCGCCAGATCCTCTGCAGTGGTGTGCAACTGCGGATCGGGCAGGCCGGTGGCATTGGTGAAGTTGGTGTTGACCAGGCCCAGGCGTTTGGCCTCGCGGTTCATCATCTGCGCGAATACTTCTTCGTTGCCGCCGATGGCTTCGGCGAGCGCAATGCTGGCGTCGTTGCCCGACTGGATGATCATGCCGCGCAACAGTTCATCAACGGTAACGGGTTTTTTGGGTTCGATGAACATGCGTGAACCCTCTGCTTTCCAGGCGCGGGTTGATACCGGAATGACCTGCTCCGGTTTCAGCGATTTTTGCTTCAGCGCGCCAAAGGCGAGATAAGCCGTCATCAGTTTGGTCAGCGACGCGGGCTCGAAGCGGCCGCCGGCATTCTGGCTGGCCAGTATCTGGCCGCTGTTGACGTCGAGCAGCAGCCAGGCTTTGGCTTCGATGGCGGGGGTGGGCGGCGCCGGCAGGGCGGGCGCCTGGGCGAACGCCTGAGTGAACGCAAAAGCGGCGGCGCAGGTAACGAGCAGGGCGTAACAGCGAGAGTAGAAGCGTTTCATTGGCGGAAAAAGCGCGATTATAACCGCGCGCTGTTGGAATGCCGACGCAAAACCCGTTGCTTGCAGGTATCCGGCGGGCGGGGCGCCCGGATTACCGGTCGTCGCGGTAGCGGCGCACCGCCGTGCGCAGAAATTCGAGCTGGTTCCTGAAATTGCGGCAACTGTCGCACAGCAGCAGGTGCACGCGCAGGCGGACGCGCTCGACCCAGTTCAACGGCCGGTCCTGTCCCTGGGACAGCAATTCCGCTACATCCTTGCAGGAAGGGATCATGGTGAAGACTTTCCGAACCACTGTAATTCGAGGCATGCACGCAGGGTCAGCCGCGCCCGATGCAGCATGACCCAGCAGTTGGTCGGGGTAATCTGCAGCGCCTTACAGATCTCTTCCGTGGGGACTTCCATGACCTCGCGCATTGCGAACGCCTGCGCTGCGCGCGCCGGCAGTCGCTGCAGGCACATTTCGAACGCCGCCCGGAAGCGGCTATCCTCCAGCGCGGCGGCAGGGTTGCCCCAGCGCGCAGGAAATTCGCGCCAATGACCATCTTCTGCGAACAACGCATCAACGGCATCGGATTCACTCCGCTCGTCGTCAGCCCCCGTCAGCGGCTGTTCACGCCCGGAGCGGCGCAGGTGATCAATGATCTTGTGCTTGAGGATGCCGGTCAGCCAGGTGCGCGCCGTTGATTTGCCCGAGAAGCGCGCGGCGCCTTCCATGGCGGCCAGCAGGGTTTCCTGAACGACGTCTTCGGCCTGCGTCGGGTTGCGCAGATGCATCAGCGCATAACGCAGCAGGTAATCGCGCTGGGCGGCGATGGTTGCTGCAGTCAGGCTGGCGTCATTGTCAGGGGCC
>JANNHN010000419.1:0-10280 GCA_031404395.1 Betaproteobacteria bacterium | reverse complement strand
AGGAAACACCGGGCTGAAGCTGACCGTGGCCGCAAACTATGGCGGGCGCTGGGACATCATGCAGGCTGTCAACCGGATGCGCGCGGACAACGTCTCAGGAGATGCGGCGTGGACCGAGTCGCAATTGTCACCGTATCTGGCCCTGGGTGATTTGCCGGAACCGGATTTGTTCATTCGCACCGGCGGCGAGCAGCGCATCAGCAATTTTCTGCTGTGGCAGCTTGCCTATACCGAGCTTTATTTCACTGATACGTTGTGGCCGGATTTCGACGGACGCGCGCTGGATCAGGCCATTGCGTCCTATCAGCAACGCGAACGCCGTTTCGGCCGAACCAGCGAGCAGGTGAGCGCAGCCCCGGGTGCTGGCAGTCGCGTGGCGAGCGCCTGAGCGGTTCACCGGAAAAAATCCTCATGCTCTGGATCCGAATTGCTACCGCAGCCGTGTTGCTCCCATTGTTTATCGGTGGCCTGTTTTTTTTGTCGTCGCGCGATTGGGCGTTTGCGTTGCTGCCCCTGGTGCTGGCCGGCGCCTGGGAATGGGGCACGTTGGCGGGTTTTGGCCGTGCCTGCAATATCAGTTTTTGCACAGGCGTGGTGCTGAGCGCACTGGGCATTTCTTTCATCCCGCAGTACGGTTCTGCTGCAGCAGTAGCGGAATGGGTGGCATACGGAATTTCCGTAGCGTTCTGGTGCGGGTGCGTCCCGCTGTGGTTAGGGATACCCTGGCGTGTGCGCAATCCGTGGGTATTGGCGCTGACCGGCTGGATCCTGCTGGTGCCGACCTGGCTGGCGCTGGTCAGTCTGCAGGCAATTCCTTTGTTGTTGCTTGCCATCATGGGCATTGTCTGGGTGGCCGACATTGCTGCTTACTTCGCCGGTCATACATGGGGCCGCCACAAGCTCGCGCCGTCGATCAGTCCCGGCAAGACCTGGGAGGGTGTGGCCGGAGCCGTAGTTGCAGTCGCGGTGTATTATGGATTGGTGTGGAATTTCGGGCTACGCGACATGATTCCCGCCTCCGGCTTTGTGGCCGCGGCGTTGGTAGCGGTATTGTTGCCGCTGGGCATCATCGGCGATCTTTTTGAGTCCTGGATCAAGCGTCAGGCCGGCGTAAAAGACAGCGGCCGGCTGTTGCCGGGGCATGGCGGCGTGCTGGATCGTATTGATGCGCTTACGTCAACTTTGCCGCTGGCCGCTCTGGCGGTTTCGTGGGCTCTGCATGGTGCGCAGTAACATGCAGAAGCTGACCATACTCGGATCGACCGGCAGTATCGGGGTCAGTACGCTGGACGTGGTTGCGCGCAATCCCGAACGTTTCTCGATTACAGCGCTCGCGGCGCGCTCGCAGGTCGATGTGATGTTCGAACAGTGTCGTCGTTTTAAGCCGAGCCTGGCAGTGATGCTCGAACCGGCTGCTGCTGAGCGATTGCGCCAACGCCTGCAAGAGGCAGGTGTCGCGACAGAGGTCATGAGCGGCCCTGCAGCACTGGAACATGCCGCTGCCCTGCCGGAAGTAAACACGGTGGTGGCCGCCATTGTCGGCATCGCCGGGTTGCGGCCAACGCTTGCCGCAGCACGCGCCGGCAAGCGGATACTGCTCGCCAACAAGGAATCCCTGGTGACGGCCGGTAATCTGTTCATGGCCGCAGTGCGCGACAACGGCGCGGAACTTCTGCCGATCGACAGCGAGCATAATGCGGTGTTCCAGGCGCTGCCGTCGAATCGTGGCGGTGCAACACTTGAGCGTTGCGGTGTGCGTCGCATCCTGTTGACTGCCTCTGGCGGACCGTTTCGCACAGCCACGCTGGAACGTCTGGCGCGAGTGACACCGGAGGAAGCTGTTGCTCATCCCAACTGGGTCATGGGACGGAAGATTTCAGTGGATTCCGCGACCATGATGAACAAGGGGCTCGAGGTGATTGAGGCGCATTGGCTGTTTGCAGCGGATCCTTCGATTATCGAAGTGGTTGTACATCCCGAAAGCGTGGTGCATTCGCTGGTTGAGTATTGTGATGGCTCGGTGATTGCGCAGTTGGGCAACCCTGACATGCGTACCCCCATTGCGCATGCGCTGGGGCATCCGGATCGCATACCTTCAGGCGTGAATTTCCTTGATCTTGCCCGCGTCGGCAGTCTGCACTTCGAAGCACCTGATCCTGTGCGGTTTCCCTGCCTGCGCCTTGCCTACGATGCGTTGCGTGCAGGGGGTGCTGCCGTGATTGCATTGAATGCGGCCAACGAAGTGGCGGTGGCAGAATTTCTGGACCGCCGGATCGGATTTGCCGACATCCCAATGGTGATCGAGGGTGTGGTGCAGAATACGGCTGCGCGACCGATTGCGTCGGTTGATGACGTGCAGATGGTGGATGCGCTGGCGCGCGCTGACGCACTGGCAAGGTGCGGGCGCAGCGGACGGCAGCGTATGGCAAGCGGGAGTTGATTACCAATGAACATGTTACTGACCATCGCGGCATTCATTGTGGCACTCAGTGTGCTGATTATCGTTCATGAATACGGCCACTACTGGGTAGCACGACGCTGTGGCGTCAAGGTGCTGCGATTTTCACTGGGACTCGGCAGACCGCTCTGGTCGAAGACGCTGGGAGTCGATCGTACGGAATGGGTGATTGCGGCGGTTCCGCTGGGTGGCTACGTGAAAATGCTGGACGAACGCGAAGGCGACGTGGCGCCGCATGAACTGCATCGCGCATTCAACCGCAAGTCGGTGTGGCAACGATCCGCAATCGTGCTGGCCGGGCCAGTGGCCAATTTTATTGGCGCGATTGTGTTGTACTGGGTGTTGTTTGTGCATGGTGTTCCAGGGCTGATTCCGGTGCTGGCGGATCCGCCGGCAGGCAGCGCTGCGGCGCGCGCAGGGGTGATGGCAGGCGATACGGTGACCGCCGTGGACGCTGCTGCGGTGCGTGCCTGGCAGGATTTTCGCTGGGTCGTGCTGCAACGTGCCGTCGAGGGCATCCCGGTCATTCTGGAAGTCAAGACTGAAAGTGGAGTGGCGGTGCGCAGGGAATTGCGTTTTGACGGATTTGATTCGCGCGATCTGGAGGGCGATGTGCTGGTTACGCTGGGACTGATGCGCATGCGCGTGCCGTTGCCGCCGGTGATTGGGGAACTGAGCGCAGGTAGCGCCGCCGTGCGGGACGGATTGCGCACGGGCGATCTGGTGCTGACCGTCAATGGCGTGCGCATCGAGACGTGGGAGGCGCTGGTCGCGAAAATCCGCGCTGCACCGCGGCAGGATTTGCAGATTCGGGTACGACGCGGTGATGTGGACATGCCCGCATTGCGGGTGACGCCGGATGCGGTTGCCGATCGCGGGTCCGAAATCGGTCGTATCGGTGCTGCGCCGTTCCTCGATCCCGAAGCCATGAAGCGCATGCTGGTCGTGGTCAGTTACGGTCCGCTCGAAAGCGTGGCGAAAGCTGTTGTCAAAACCTGGGAAACGGCGGTATTCAGTTTGCGCATGCTCGGGAAGATGGTTACAGGGGATATTTCCCTGCGTAATCTGAGTGGTCCCATCACTATTGCCGATTACGCCGGGCAGTCGGCGCAAAACGGATGGATATCGTACCTGTTGTTTCTCGCACTGATCAGCATCAGTTTGGGTGTGCTGAATTTGCTGCCGATTCCGTTATTGGATGGTGGACACTTGATGTATTATGCGGTGGAGATTTTGACCGGAAAACCGGTATCCGAGCGGGTCATGGAAGTCGGTCAGCAAATTGGCTTGACCGCACTGTTTGTTCTGATGGCTTGTGCTATGTATAACGACATCAATCGCCTGATCGGCAGCTGAATATGGCATTTCACCGTTGGTTCTGCGCGGCAATTATGGCGGTTGCCGCTCCCGTTTTTGCTATTGAGCCGTTTGTCATCAAGGATATCCGGGTCGAGGGCATCCAGCGCACCGAGGCCGGCACCGTATTCAGTTATCTGCCGGTCAAAGTCGGCGACACCATGACTGACGAGAAAGCCGCACAGGCGATTCGTGCGCTGTTCGGAACCGGCTTTTTCAAGGATGTATCCATTGAAGCCGACGGCAATGTTCTGGTGGTTGCCGTGCAAGAGCGCTCATCCGTCGCGCAGGTGGAGTTCACCGGCGTCAAGGAGTTCGATAAGGACCAGCTTCTCAAAAGCCTGCGCCAGATAGGGCTCAGCGAAGGACGCATTTTCGATCGTTCGCAACTGGATCGGGCAGAGCAGGAACTCAAGCGCCAGTATCTCAGTCGCGGTCGCTACGCTGTGGTGGTCACTACGACCATTACGCCGCTGGAACGTAACCGTGTCGCCGTCAATTTTACGGTCGATGAAGGGGACGTCGCGAAAATCCGCGAGATCAGCATTATCGGGGCGACGACGTTCAAGGAGCAGAATCTGATTGATCTGTTCGTGTCGCGTACGCCGGGATGGATGACCTGGTGGAGCAAGCACGATCAGTATTCCCGCCAGAAACTGGGAGCTGATCTCGAAGTGCTGCGATCCTTTTACCTGGACCGGGGATATTTGGAATTCAATATCGATTCCACGCAGGTGACCATATCCCCGGACAAGAAGGATATTTATATCAGTGTCAGCATTACTGAAGGGCCAAAATACACTGTTTCCGGCGTCAAGGTTGCCGGGGATCTGCTGATACCTGAAGCGGAAGTTCTCAAACTGATCACGGTAAAGGAAGGCGAGGTGTATTCGCGCAACCGGATCACCGAATCGACCAAGAACATCAGTGATCGCTTAAGCAACGATGGATACGCGTTTGCAAACGTCAATGCGGCGCCGGATCTGGACAAGACCAAGAATCAGGCGGCGTTCACGTTTTTCATTGATCCGGGTCGTCGCGTCTACGTGCGCAGGATCAATGTCGCCGGCAACAACCGTACGCGTGACGAAGTCATACGCCGGGAAATGCGCCAACTGGAAGGCGGCTGGTATTCCGGTGACAAGATCAATCTGTCCCGCAGCCGGGTCGATAAGCTGGGCTATTTCACGGAAGTCACGGTGGAGACGCCTTCGGTGACGGGAACCACTGATCAAGTCGATGTGAATTTTACGGTGACGGAGAAGCCGACGGGCAACATCCTGCTGGGCGCCGGGTTCGGCAGCGGAGAGGGGATAGTACTTTCGGGTTCGATATCGCAGCAAAACATTTTTGGTTCAGGCAAGCACGTGGCAGTCCAAGTGAGCAGCAGCAAGGTCAACACCGTTTATTCGCTTTCCTATACCGATCCGTATTTCACTGTGGATGGTATCAGCCAGGGATTCGACATTTATACCCGTGAGGTCGATGCTGCACAGGGCGGGTTGGGGCGGTATCAGACCAAGACTGCGGGCGGCGGGGTGCGCTTCGGTGTGCCGGTGGCCGAGCGGGATACCATTACTTACGGGTTGGGATATGAAAGCACTTCGATCACGACTTATTCCGACAGCCCGCTATCTTACCTTGATTATGTGGCAACGTTTGGCCGTAATACGGATGCCGTACTGGGCTCTCTCGGCTGGGTTCGAGATGGCCGTGACAGTCTGATTTATCCCACCAAAGGCACGCTGCATCGTGCCGGGGGTGAGGTGGGGTTGCCCGGCGGGTCGCTGCAATATCACAAGGTCAGCTATCAGTACCAGCAGTTTTTTCCACTGACCCGGCATTACACCCTGATGTTGAACGGCGAGATCGGTTATGGCGAAGGGTCCGGCAGCAAGCCGTTGCCGTTTTTCAAGAACTTTTTTGCCGGCGGTGTAAACTCTGTCCGTGGTTACCGGTCGTCCAGCATCGGGCCCAAGGATCAGAACGGTGATCCGCGCGGTGGCAGCCACCGGATGGTGGGTAACGCGGAGTTTCTGTTCCCGTTTCCCGGATTGCAGAACGACCGGTCGGTGCGGTTGAGCGCTTTTGTTGACGCCGGCATGGTCAGTGACCGGTATGACGGAGGCGACTTGCGCTATTCGACCGGGGTGGCGGTGAACTGGTCTTCACCGATGGGCCCGTTGAAGATCAGTGTTGCAGCGCCACTGAATGCTGAAGTCGGCGATCGCAAGCAGGTTTTTCAGTTCACGTTTGGCGGTGTATTTTGACCGATTGCACGGCAGGCACGACGGTCATTTGCCTGAAGCAGAGTTGAAGGAGAGCACGTTGAAACATATTTGTACGGGGTTAGTAACATTGCTGCTGGCGAGTGTATCGACCATCGTCATGGCGGCCGAGTTGAAAATCGGTTTTGTTGATCAGGAGCGCATCACGCGGGAAAGCGCACCTGCCGAGCGGGCCAGCAAGCAACTGGAAAAAGAATTCGCGCCGCGCGCGCAAGAACTGCAACGGCGCGAGACCCAGATCAAGTCGCTGCAAGGGCAGCTCGAAAAAGACGCGCTGACCATGAGCGAAAGTGAGCGCCGTGCCAAAGAACAGGAAATGGGTCGTCTGACTCTCGATTTCCAGCGTATGCAGCGCGAATACCGTGAAGACCTCAATTTACGGCGCAATCAGGAACTGGGTTCGTTGTTTGAGCGTGCGAACCGGGTGATCAAACAGATTGCGGAAGCGGAAAATTACGACGTCATTTTACAGGAAGCGGTGTACCGTAATCCGAAGATCGACATCACGGACAAAGTGTTGAAAGCGCTTGCTGAAGCCAAATAGGTCCGCGGCGCACGTCACCTAGTCGTGTGTCCTGTGACTGTGGTTCCTGAATCCAGATGAGAACGATTGCTACCCTCCGCCTCGGAGACATCGTGGCACGGCTTGGCGGCGAGCTGATAGGCGACGCCTCGGTACAACTGCGGCAGGTTGCAACCCTGGAGGGGGCTCAGCCGGATACCATCACTTTTCTGGCGAACGAACGCTATCTCGGAAAATTGAAGGATACGCGCGCGGGAGCAGTCATCGTCGGCGAGAGTCTGCGTGGTTTGCTGACTATTCCCCATATCGTAGCGGCCAACCCGTACGCCTATTTCGCCCGCGCATCGGCTTTGTTTAATCCCGGTGCTGCGCCGGGCGCCGGCAGTCATCCCAGCGCAATCGTGCATTCCGGCGCGCGTATCGGCGATCGCGTGCATATCGGGCCGCTGGCTGTGATCGAGGATGGAGCAGTCATCGACGCAGGAACCAGTGTTGGTGCCGGGAGTTTTATCGGCGCTGGATCCACGGTGGGCGAGGACAGCCTGTTGCACCCGAATGTCACCATCTACCGGGAATGCGCGCTGGGCAAGCGCGCGATTGTGCATTCCGGCGCGGTGATCGGCGCCGATGGTTTTGGCATCGCGATGGACGCAGGGCAATGGATCAAGGTGCCGCAGATCGGACGGGTGCGGATCGGCGACGACGTGGAAATCGGTGCCAACACGACCATCGACCGCGGCGCCATTGACGATACGATCATCGAAGACGGCGTAAAGATTGACAACCTCGTGCAGGTGGCCCACAACGTGCTTATCGGTGCCGGCACGGCCATCGCCGCATGCGTAGGTATTGCCGGCAGTTCGCGCATCGGACGTTCTTGCCGCATCGGCGGCGCCTCCGGCATTGCCGGCCACCTGAGCATCGCTGACAATGTGGAGATTTCGGCGCATACACTGGTGACGAAATCCATTACCGAACCTGGCACATATACCGGCGCGTATCCGATAGAGCCCAACCGCGAATGGCGTCGCAATGCGGTCAGTCTGCGCAATCTGGCGGATCTGGTGATCAGGGTGCGTAACCTTGAGCGGGAGCTGAAAATCCGGAAGAAAGGCGAATCATGAGCAGTATGGACATCAACGAGGTGCTGCGTTATCTGCCGCACCGATACCCGTTCCTGCTGATAGACCGGGTTCTGGAATGCGAATCGGGGAAGCATATCGAGGCGCTGAAGAACGTGACCATCAACGAACCGTTTTTCACCGGTCATTTTCCCCATCATCCGGTGATGCCCGGTGTTTTGATCATTGAGGCCATGGCGCAGGCTGCGGCGATCCTGTCTTTTGTCACCATGGGCGTAAAGGCCGACGATCAGTCAATCTATTATTTTGTCGGCATCGACAATGCGCGTTTCAAACGTCCGGTAACGGCAGGCGATGCACTTCGGCTACGCGTGACGTTGCTCAGGAACATGCGCGGTATCTGGAAATTTCATGCTGAAGCACGTGTTGATGATGTTATTGTCGCGGAGGGTGATCTGATGTGCGCCGTGCGCGATTTGCCTGGCGACACCGCCTGAACGACTGTGCCGGCACGCATTCATTCCACAGCAATCATCGACCCTCAGGCGCGTCTTGCCCCGGATGTCGAGGTCGGCGCCTATTCGATCGTCAGTGCGGATGTCGATATCGGCCCGGAAACCCGCATCGGGCCGCATGTGGTGATCGGTCCGCATACGCGGATCGGCGCACGCAACACGATTTACCAGTTTTGTTCCATTGGTGAAGCGCCGCAGGACAAGAAATATGCCGGAGAGCCGACGCGGCTCGAAATCGGCGACGACAACACTGTGCGCGAATTCTGCACTTTCAACCGCGGCACAGTGCAGGATGGCGGCGTGACCCGCGTCGGCAATCGCAACTGGATCATGGCGTATGTGCATCTCGCGCATGATTGCCAGATCGGTAATGACACGATTTTTGCCAACAACGCCCAGCTTGCCGGTCATGTGCATGTCGGCGATCACGCGATTCTTGGCGGCTTTACGGTTGTCCATCAATATTGCCGCATTGGTGCGCACAGTATTACCGCCATGGGAACCATCCTGCTGCAGGATCTGCCGCCATTCGTGACGGCTTCCGGCAACGCCGCCGAACCGCACGGCGTCAATGCCGAGGGTCTCAAACGACGTGGATTTTCCGCCGACGCCATTGCCGGCATCAAACGCGCCTACAAAACCCTGTACAAGTCCGGGTTGTCGTTGGACCAGGCGTACGAGCAGATTGCTGCCGCGGCACAAGCGGAGCCGGCGCTGCTGCCGCTGGCGCAATTTCTCGCCATGCCCGGTCGCGGCATCATCCGCTGACAGCCGTGGCGGGCGATCATCAGGCAACCGGTCCGCTGGTCGGCATCGTCGCGGGGGAACCGTCGGGAGATTTACTCGGTGCTGCACTGGTGCAAGCCTTGCGGCAACGCATGCCGCAGGCCCGCTTTGTCGGCATTGGCGGACCGAAGATGGCTGCTGCCGGCGTTCACTCGTGGTTTCCGCTGGATAAACTGTCGGTTCGTGGTTATGTCGAGGTGTTGCGGCATTATCGGGAAATCACCGGCATACGCCGTGAATTGAAGAACCGGTTTCTGGCAGAACGTCCGGCTGTATTTATCGGCGTCGATGCACCGGATTTCAATCTCGATCTGGAACTGGCGCTGAAGAATTCCGGTATTCCCACTGTGCATTATGTCAGCCCGTCGATCTGGGCGTGGCGCGGCGGCCGCATTGGCAAGATCCGCCGTGCGGTATCGCGCATGCTGACGGTTTTTCCCTTTGAAGCTGCCATTTATGAGCGCGCCGGAGTGCCGGTGAGCTACGTGGGCCACCCGCTGGCGGATCTGCTGGCACGGGTGCCATCGCGTGCCGAGGCGCGCGCCGAGTTGCGGCTGCCGCTGGCGGCACCTGTGGTTGCGTTGCTGCCGGGCAGCAGGGTGAGTGAACTGCAGGCAATGGCCGACCTGTTCGTGGCGGCTGCAGAAAAGATTGCCGGCGCTGTGGACGGCGTGCGTCTGCTGGTGCCGCTGCTCAACCGCCAAACCCGGGAATTGTTCGAGGCCGCGCTGTACCGGCGCGTGCATGGCGAGTTGAATATTACGTTGCTGTTCGCGCACGCCCATGAAGCCATGTCTGCTGCGGACGTGGTTCTGGTGGCCTCCGGTACAGCCACGCTGGAAGCGGCACTGTTGCAACGGCCGATGGTCATTACCTACAAGATGCCGCGACTGAGCTGGTGGATCATGAACAGCCGGCGTTACCAGCCATGGGTGGGATTGCCCAATATCCTGGCCGGGGAATTTGTCGTGCCGGAGTTGCTGCAGGACGCTGCGACACCGGATGCCCTGGCGACTGCAGTGATCGAGTTGCTGCGTGATCCGCCGCGGCGACGCGCCATTGAGGAGCGGTTTGCAGTGATGGCGCAGGAGTTGCGGCACGATGCCGCTGAGCGTGCCGCGGACGCGGTGCTGCCGTACCTGACGGCTGCCGCGCGCTGACTACCGTGCGCCTGGTCTGCGGAGTGGATGAAGCGGGGCGCGGGCCGCTGGCCGGGCCGGTGTTTGCTGCCGCGGTGATTCTGGAAGATCCGCCGCCGCTGTCGGGTCTTGC
>JANNHN010000418.1:0-6702 GCA_031404395.1 Betaproteobacteria bacterium | reverse complement strand
CGGAGGGCACGCCATAGCCCATGGCGCCGCTGGTCGGCCCGAGTTGCGTGCGGAATCCGGTATAGCGGTAAAAACGATGCACCCAGATTGCAAAATTGCCGGCGCCGTTGGTGACGATGGTTTCCGCCGGCAGGCGTTTGCCGAGGAAGTGCACGATCTCGCTCATGTTGACCTTGCCCGGCACCTTGACCGGCTGCTGCCAGGCTTCGAGGTCGGCGCGCGCTTCTTTGGTCCAGGCATCCCATGCCGGTTTCACCGGTGCGAGTTTTTTGGCGGCGGCGGCGAATTCCGGCATGCCGCTGTTGATCAGCAGATCTCCCTGATACACGCGGCCGAGTTCTTCGGCGCCGGCGTGTACGTGCACCAGTTTCTGCGCCGGGCGCGGAATGTTGATCAGCGTGTAGTTGGCGGTGGTCCATTCGCCGAGCCGCGCGCCGACAATCAACAGCAGGTCGGACGTTTTGATGCGCTCGGAAAGCTTTGGGTTCATGCCGACCGAGACATCGCCGATGTAATGCGGGTCGCGGTTGTCGATCAGATCTTGGCAGCGGAACGAGGCGCCCACCGGCAGGTTGAAGGCGCGGGCAAAGGCGAGCATGTCGTCGCAGGCCTGTTTGTTCCAGCCGCCGCCGCCGAGCATCATGAACGGGCGTTTGGCCTTGCCCAGCAGATCGCGCAGCTTGTGCATGTCGAATTCGCCGGGATTGGCGGCGACGCGCTGGTAGCAACCGACGTTGGGCGCGGCCGCCATCTCGGTCTGCATGTCCTCCGGCAACGCCAGCACCACTGGGCCGGGGCGGCCCGAAGTCGCCAGATGAAAAGCGTGGCTAACATATTCGGCGACGCGGTCGGCGCGGTCGATTTGCGCGACCCATTTCGCCATCGGGCCGTACATGCGGCGGAAATCGATTTCCTGGAAAGCTTCGCGCTCGACCACATCATTGCTGACCTGGCCGATGAACAGGATTACCGGCGTTGAATCCTGGAATGCGGTGTGGATGCCGACCGAGGCGTTGGTCGCGCCGGGGCCGCGGGTGACGAAGGCGATGCCGGGCTGGCCGGTGAGCTTGCCATAGGCGTCGGCCATATTGGTCACGCCGCCTTCCTGCCGGCAGATGATGAATTTGAATTCATCTTCGCGCTCGTAGATGGCGTCGAGCACCGCGAGGTACGACTCGCCGGGCACGCCGAAGCCGAGGTTGGCGCCGTGGGTGATCAGCGAATCAACGAGGATTTGCGCGCCGGTCTGCAACAGCGGGCGGGTGGCGGATTTGGCCGTCATGACAGCTTCCTGGATTGTTTTTCTGAATCGCGGGGGAACGAAAGCCTATCACGTCTGCATCATTTCCGACCGCTATACTGCGGGGAAAGATATTGAGCGTTTCAGTGTGCTGACAATCAGAACGCTCAATCCCTCACCCCAGCCCTCTCCCGGAGGGAGAGGGTGATAACAGCCCTAATTCACTGATGTGAATTAGGGAAAAATCAGTATGGAGGCGGGTGATGCATGAATTCATAAAATGGACTGCCACGGAGGCGGTGGCGCATCTCAAGCGCGGCGAGGTGTCGCCGCTGGAACTGATAGACGCAGCCGAGGCGCGCATCGCCGCCACCAATCCGCGGATCAACGCGATGGTGACCCTGTGTTTCGACCGTGCCCGCGCCCATGCGCGGCGGTTGATGCAGAGCAAGGCCGGAGCAGCGGCGCCGAATTTTTTGCATGGCCTGCCGATCGCGGTCAAAGACAACTCTGATGTCGAAGGCGTGCGCTGCACCTCGGGCTCGCGTGTCCACGAGCATCGTATTGCTCCGGATTCCGATCCCGCGATACGCCGCCTCGAAGCGCACGGCGCCATCATCGTCGGCAAAACCAACCTGCCGGAGTTCGCCGCCGGCGGCAATACCTTCAACGATGTGTTCGGTGCGACGCTCAACCCGTGGGACACGCGCATGAGCGCCAGCGGCTCTTCCGGCGGCAGTGCGGCAGCGCTGGCGGCAGGACAGGTGTGGCTCGCCACCGGCAGCGATTTCGGCGGCAGCATCCGTACGCCGGCGAGTTTTTGTTCGGTCAGTGGCTTGCGGCCCAGCCCGGGCATGGTGGCGCGTCTGCAGAAGCAGCCGTTCAATGCGCTGGCGGTCGAGGGGCCGATGGCGCGCACTGGGCCCCATGTCGCGCAGCTGTTCGATGCCGAAGCCGGGTTCGACGCGCGCGATCCGCTGTCGCCGCGCGATCCACTGCCGTCATTTGCACAATGTGCAGCACGGCCGGCAAAACCGCTGCGCGTGGCGGTCAGCGCCGACCTTGGCATTGCGCCGGTGGTGGATCGCGAAGTGCGCGCGGTGATTGCGGCGGTGGCCGGGAAACTTTCCGCGGACGGCATTGTTGTCGAGGATGCGCATCCCGATCTCAGCGATGCCGGGAAAAATTTTCTGACGCTGCGCGGCGCGCTGTTCCTGACGCGGATTGCGCCGCTGCTCGGGAAGTATCGCGATGTGCTGAAGCCCGAAGTGGTACAGAACGCCGAGTTCGGACTCAAGCTGAAACTGACTGATGTGGTTGCTGCCGAAGTGGTGCAGGGCGAGATCATCCGCCGCACCGCGGCGTTTTTTGAAAAACACGATGTGCTGATCTGCCCGGCGACGCTGTGCCCGCCGTTTGATGTGACCTGGCGTTATCCCGAAAGCTGGGACGGCGTGGCCTTCGACGGTTACATGGGCTGGCTGGTGCTGACCTATGCGGTGACGATGATGGCCTGCCCCGGTGATGGCCATGCCCGGCGGATTCACCAGGGGCGGCTTGCCGGTCGGCCTGCAGGTCATCGGCAAACCGCGCGGCGAAGCGCCGTTGTTTGCGCACGCAGCCTGGCTGGAACAGTTACTGGGATATGCGACCGCAACGCCCATCGATCCGCGCACGCCCTGATAACCGTACAAAAAAACCCCGGCTTGCGCCGGGGTAAACAGGGGTTCTTGTCGCGATGCCCTGCTTGGAGGAGAGAGGAATTCATCCCTGCACAGCACGCATAGTTCAGTGCCCATCACTGTCGCAGGACCCGTGCCAGGACTAAAAAATCAATAAAAACAAATAGTTAAAAAAATTATATCGGGCCGGAATGTCGCTGCACCCCGACAATCGCCGACAATCATTTGTAACCTGTTGTTTCTAATGAAATTTTTTGTCTCTGTGCAGAGACGGGTAGTCGCCCTGTGCATAACCGGTGGACGATTGCCGCAAATCCGGCAGCGCTGTCCGGTGTTCGACAGTGAATGCTGCCGGAACCGCCGCCTGTCCGTGCCGGGTTTGCGCCGGTCGGCCGATGGGCTGGTACAGGTTATGCAACCACTCACCCTGGCAATACAGTAAATGCAGCAATGAAGGAGGTGAGTGTCATGAGTATTCTGCTGATTATGCTGATTCTGTTGGCGACGTTTTTCGCCGTGCTCACCGTGTGGGCGGGCTGCCGCCTGCACCGGTTGCTGAGCCGGCAGGCACGCGCGGCTGAGCGGCAGAGGCAGTCGTGGGCATGCAACTGCTAATGGCAATTGGCGGGGCGAAACCGCCTCTATAGAATGGCGGGGCAATAACCTGCCGGCGTACGCTGCCTGCCGGGACGCAGTGCAACAGGGGAAATCATGCTGAGTTTTCTGGGTGGCGGCAAAGTGGATCACCCTATGGCCGACGCCAAGCGGGCCAGGGAGCTCGTCACCGAGCTGCCGACCGATCCGCTGAAGGCGCTCGCGGACATCACGCAATGGCTGGAGAGCCTGCGCGAGACCAAAGCCTTCAAGACCGAACGCCTGTTCGAGAATATTGATCTGCTCGACGGCGCGGCCAAAAATCACCAGCGCAAACTGGCTCAGGATTATTTCGCCACGGCGCGCCAGCAGAAATTCCAGGAAAACCGCCTGTGGACGGGTGCCAGCCAGTTCTGGAAAGCGCTGAGCGACGGTTATCTTGAATGCGTCAGCCGTTTCGAGGCCGGGCAGACCGGTGGCGCGGCGTTTCGCAAGAACCTGCCGGTCATTGTTGCGCGTACCTTGCGCGCGCTGACGCTGCAACTGAAATGGGTGCTGGTGCGCTACGGGTCGGTCGAGCCGCGCGTGTGGTCCGATATCGGCCGCCTGTATCAATTCGCGGAAGCATCCGGATTCGCCGACAGCAGCATCGAGATCTATCCCGGCACGCACGGCAACGGCAGCGTGAAGCAGGAATTTCTCAAGGCGCTGATTCTGGGAATTTCGTCCACCGACGGCCTGAGTCCGCTGCGGCAGGAACTCGCGGAACGCGCAGTAGCGAATTTCTCCAATAGTTTCCGCATCGCGATGCGGCCGGGCGCCGGTTGCGGTTACTGTTTTGACATTGCTGCCGGCAAACCGCCGTACCGCATCGTCGGCGAGCCGCCGACGCAATCGACTGCGCGCTTCTTCGGCGCCGGCGACGCACAGGAGTCGCTGTGCAAGATTGAAGCCACGATCGTGGAGACCGGCGCGATTCCGTCCAGCGTGCATCTGGGCGGCAGTTACGCCCCGGAAGTCGTGCTGCCGGTATTGCGGCATCTCGCGATGTACTGGTCGGATGAGCCGCCGGCGCGCAGCGCCGACCGGCGCCAGACGGCGTCGCGCATGACGGTGCTGCACGGCATGGCGGAAATTCTGCGCACGCTCGATCCCGCGCACAGCGATGAGCTCGATTTCAGCAGCATCGAATCTACCGCGGAGAGCTGGATTGTTGAAAACGCCAGCGACGGCGGCTGCGGCGCGATCATTCCGGCAGCGAAGAGCGACTGGGTGCGCGTCGGCGCGCTGATCGGCGTCAAGATGGAGACCGCGCAGCACTGGGGCATCGGCCTGATCCGCCGCGTCACCCGCGATGAACACCAGCAGCGCCGCGTCGGCGTGCAACTGCTGGCGAAAATCGCGATCCCGGTCCGCATCGGCAAATCCGGTGGCGCGTTTGCCTCCGGCCCCGCCGCCGTGACCGACTCGGCGATCCTGCTGTCAAGCTCGCCCGACAGCCGCGGTGAAGTGGGCGTAGTTCTGCGCGAAGGGGTTTACAACTCGCGCGATAGCCTCGATATGACCGTCAACAACAAGCCTTATCTGCTGATGCCGGGACGGCTGGTCGAAGGCGGAGAAGATTTTGACTGGGCGATGTTCAAGGTGATGTCGCGCAGCAGCTAGTGGAGATTGAACATGGCGACATTCGCAAACATCGTGACGGGACTGGTTGCCGCGCTGCACCTGTATTTCCTGGTGCTCGAAATGTTCCTGTGGGACAAACCCGCGGGCTTCAAGGCGTTCCGCCAGACGCGGGAGGCGGCAGCGGCGACCAAAGTACTTGCTGCCAATCAGGGTCTCTACAACGGATTTCTAGTGTCCTGAGTCTGAAATTCGCAGCACAAACATTGAGTAGAAAAATGGTGCATCCGAATTCTCTTGCCTGTTTGACGAGACGCGAAGCGCGAAGAGACAGGGTTGGGCACCCGGCGATGAGCGCGACAAAGTATCGGCAAACAGGCAAGAGAATTTTGCAAGCAATTTCAGACTCAGGACACTAGCTGCGGGCCTCGTCTGGGGGATTGCACTCGGTGATGCAGGTACCGCGATCAAGGTGTTTTTTCTCGGTTGCGTGGTGATTGCCGGTGTATTCGGCGCGCTGACGGCCAGCCGCAGGATTCTCTACATTCAGGCGCTGCCGGCTGCAGTGGCGCTCGTGCTGCTCTGGGTCGTGTAGTTCGCGCCGGACGGGTCGGCGCCCCGTCATTCGCAATAGCCGCGATTTTTTATAACCTGTTGTTTTTATTTAATAATTTTATTCAGCTGGCGCCGGCTGCGCGCCATCACGTCGGCCTTTGCGCCAAGTCAAAGCAGGGCACTGCTGCACTCGCGACAATTCAGCCGTAGCTCGAAACGATCATAAAACAGGAGAACGTCATGCTGAAGAAACTGATACTGCCACTCGTCCTTGCTGCCACATCCACATCCACATCGGCGCTGGCGGCCGACGTGACTTACAGCAAGGACATCGCGCCGATGTTCAAGGTGTTGTGTTCGGAGTGTCATGGCGCCGATGCGCCGCAACTGCAGGCGTTCAAGCTCGAAGAGAAGAAATTCACCAAGGAGAAAACCGGTCCGCGGATGAATTCCTATGACGATTTGATGGCCCTCATCGGCTGGCCCGACACCGGCGCGGTGATGCGGCGGCTGGATGACGGTAAATCCGCCAAGGACGGCAAGCCGGGCAACATGTACAAGAACCTGGGTGAGAACGACGCTGAACGCCAAAAGAACCTGGCGATGGTCAAGGCCTGGGTCGGTGAAGGCGCGTGGAACCTGAACCGGTTCAAGGCGCGTGGTGACGTGCCGGCGATTACCAAGGAACAGCTCGACAAGCTGCAACTGAAATACTGAACCCGTGCTTCAGGCGAGCCGGGTAGCGCCGGTTTCTGTGAGGCGTTTGATCTCCGCGTCGCCGTAACCCGCTTCACGCAGGATTTCCGCGCTGTGTTCGCCGAGATTGGGGGCGGGGCGGTGCGGCATCGCATCGGCGCCGGACCAGTGGCTGGCCAGCGTCATTTCGCGCAGTTTGCCTTCGGTCGGGTGCGCGGATTCCCGGAAAAATCCTGTTGCCGCGAGATGCGGGTCGTTGAGCAGGTCTTCCACGGTTTTCATCGGCGCTGCCGGAATATCGGCCTCACGCAG
>JANNHN010000417.1:0-3842 GCA_031404395.1 Betaproteobacteria bacterium | reverse complement strand
ATTGTTGTACAGCGTGTTGGTGACTTCTTCGGTGTTCTCGTGCGTCCCGGTGATCAACACGTACTCACATCCCGAGGCGAGGATGCGCCGTGCGCATTCTGCAAGGTCGGGACTGTCGTTGTCATCGTCGCTGTCGTCTGCAGCGAGGCGTCGCGCTTCGATGCTGTTCGGCGTGACGATGGTGGTCTGCGGGATCAGCAGCTCGCGGATCGCGGCGAGCATTTCCTCGGATGCCAGTTCGTCGCCGCGGCCCGAGGCCAGCACGGGATCGAGGATCAGCGGGATTTCCGGATAATCGGACACGACTTCGGCCACTGCGGCAACAGCTTCTAGACTGCCCAGCACGCCGATCTTGAATGCCGCAACCGGCATGTCTTCAAGGATGCAGCGCGCCTGATCCGCGACCCATTCGCCGTCGATGGGCATCACTTCATCGACGCCCATGGTGTCCTGGATGGTGATGGCAGTGACCACCGACACCGGATGACAGCCCATGCTGGCGAGCGTCAAAATGTCCGCCTGCAGTCCCGCGCCGCCGGTGGGATCGGTGGCGGCGAATACCATGACGATGGGTGGTGAGTCAGTCATCAGATCGCAAAGTGCGGATTGGGAAGCGGAACGGGATCAGCTAGAATAACGCCGGGATTGTAGCTCATTTACTTCAGAAGACCTTGATGACGACCGACGCCGGACAATTGAAAAAATACATGTGTTTGATCTGCGGACACATCTACGACGAAGCTGCGGGGGTGCCTGATGAAGGCATCGCGCCAGGCACGAAATGGGAGGATGTGCCGATGAACTGGACCTGTCCCGAATGCGGCGCGCGCAAGGAAGATTTCGAAATGGTGCAGATTTGACGGGACGGATGCGCGCATGAGACTGCTGCATACCATGATTCGCGTTGGCGACCTGCAACGCTCGATCGATTTCTACACGCAGGTGCTGGGCATGCGCCTGCTGCGCAAAACCGATTATCCGACCGGGCGTTTCACCAATGCCTTTGTCGGTTATGACGAGGAATCGCGTGCCGCGGTGATGGAGCTGACCCACAACTGGGACACCAAGTCCTACGACATGGGCACCGGCTACGGCCATGTCGCGGTGGAAGTCGAGGATGCCGTCAAAGCCTGCGACGAAGTCAGAAATCGCGGCGGCAAGGTGACGCGCGAACCGGGGCCGATGAAGCATGGCGCCACGGTGATTGCCTTCGTCGAAGACCCCGACGGCTACAAAATCGAATTCGTGCAGCGCAAAACCGGCAAGGCATAATCTGCCGCGCCAATTGATTGGTTACGCAGGCATGGCCTCAGCCACCGCGTCAGCGATGCGCACGAAATCCGCTACCGAAAGTTCCTGCGCCCGCGCGCCGGGGTTGATGCCAAGCCGCGTGAACTCATCGGCGGCGACCACGCCTTTCAGCGTGTTGCGCAGCGTTTTGCGGCGCTGACTGAAGGCGCGCGCGACGACACTGCTGAATAGGGCCTCATTGCGCGCCGGGCAGGGCAGCGGCGACAGCGGCATCAGTCGTACCACGGCCGATTCCACCTTGGGCGCGGGGTCGAACGATTCGGCCGGCACTTCAAACAGTTTTTCCATGTCGAACCGGTATTGCAGCATCACCGACAGCCTGCTGAACTCCGAATCGCCAGGTGCGGCGACCATGCGTTCAACCACTTCCCGCTGCAGCATCACATGGATGTCGCGGATATGTCCGGCGAATTCGGCAAAACGGAACAGCAGGGGCGTCGAAATGTTATACGGCAGGTTGCCGGCAATGCGCAAATCGCTGCCCAGCGCGGCGAAATCGAACCGGAGTACGTCGCCTTCGTGAATCATCACTGCGTCCGGGGCATAACGTTCGCGCAACCGCGCGATCAGGTCGCGGTCGATTTCGATGACGTGCAGGTGGTCGAGACGATTGAGCAGCGGCGTCGTCAGCGCACCTAATCCCGGCCCGACCTCGACGACACGGTCGCTGCGCGACGGGTTGATCGCGGCGACGATGTTGGCGACCACGGACTCGTCGGTCAGAAAATTCTGACCGAAGCGCTTGCGCGGAACGTGTTTTGCCGCAGGCCGCGCGGTCATGCCGCAGTGCGATCCCGGCTGCGCACGGCGAGTTCGGCCGCCAATTCAATGGCGGCGATCAGGCTGCCGTCGTGGGCTTTCCCGGTGCCGGCAAGTTCCAGCGCCGTGCCGTGATCGACGGAAGTGCGGATGATCGGCAGTCCGAGCGTGACATTGACGCCGCCGCCAAAGCTCGCGAACTTGAGTACCGGCAAGCCCTGGTCGTGGTACATCGCCAGTACGCAATCACATTGCCGCAGCCGGTCGGGCTGAAACAGCGTATCGGCAGGCAGCGGGCCGGTGAGATCCATGCCTTCATCGCGCAGCCGGTTGAGCGCCGGCACAATAACGTCGATTTCCTCGCGGCCGAGATGGCCGGATTCTCCGGCATGCGGATTGAGGCCGGCAACAAGGATGCGCGGCCGTGGGATGGCGAATCGCGCAACCAGGTCGCCATGCAGCACGCGCAGCGTCCGCTCCAGGCCATCCGCGGTAATGGCCGCGGCAACGGCGTGCACCGGCAGGTGCGTGGTGGCCAGCGCAACACGCATGCCACCGCCGACGAGCATCATGACTACCTGGGCGGCGTGCAACCGTCCGGCGAGAAATTCGGTGTGCCCGGTAAAGGCGATGCCGGCATCGTTGATGACGCCCTTGTGTACCGGTGCAGTGGTCATGGCATCGAACAGGCCGTCGCGGCAGCCGTCGGCGGCAAGCGCCAGCGTGCGCAGTACGTAAGGGCTGTTGGCCGGGTCAAGTTCCCCCGGGTTTACCGGACTGACCAGCGGTACGTGCAGTACTGAAAATGCCGGCGCGGCATCCTTGGTACTGAACGCATCGGCGAAGCAGGTCCGACCCAGGGCGCTCGCTCGCGTGCGCAGCAGTTCGGCATCGGCGACCACCACTACCCGTGCGGGCAGGCTGTGCGCGGCAAGCATGACGCACAAATCCGGGCCGATGCCCGCAGGTTCTCCTGCAGTGACTGCGATCAGCGGCAGTGGCGATGGAACAGGCACGGACGTCGCCGGAGTGTATCGGGGCGGCGGACTCAGGTCCGGTCTTCGAGGCGCTGTTCGACGTAGGCGCGGTCGCGCAACTGGCGCACCCACTCCTGATAGGCCTCGTCGGTTTTGCGCTCGCGCAGCACCTGACGCGCATTGAAGCGCTGGCCTTCACGCGTCATGTCCTGGGTGCGGCGCTCAAGCACCTCGATCAAATGCCAGCCAAACGGGCTGCGAACCGGCGGACTGAGTTCATTGATTTTCAGTGCGCTCATCGCCCGTTCGAATTCGGGCACGGTGTCGCCCGGGGATATCCAGCCGAGATCGCCGCCGCGGGTTGCACTGGTGTCCTCAGAACGTGACCGCGCCAGCTCCGCGAAATCCGCCTTGTTGTCCAGGCGCTCCTTGAGTACCAGCAGGCGGTTACGCGCCTCGGTTTCCGAGACGAGTTCGTTGGTCTTGATGAGTATGTGGCGCGCCCGGGTCTGCTGCACCATGATGGACGGCTGGCCCCCGCGACGATTGTTCAGCCGAAGAATATGGAAGCCATTGGGGCTGCGCACCAGTTCGGTCAGCTCGCCGGCTTTCAGCGGGCGCAGCGCTTCCACGAACAATCCCGGCAGCCGATCCGCCGGCCGCCAGCCCAGCGCGCCGCCCTGCAGCGCTTCGGGCGAGTCAGAGAACGCGGCAGAGACCTGGCGGAAGTCGGCGCCGCTTTTGATCTGCGCCAATGCCTGCTCGGCGCGGGCGCGGCGCGCCTGCAGTTGCTCC
>JANNHN010000416.1:0-1993 GCA_031404395.1 Betaproteobacteria bacterium | reverse complement strand
AGCAGCGGCACGCCGCGCTCGATCGCACTGCGCGCGAGCCGGTTCAGCTCGGCGACGGAGATGACGGTTTGCTGGCCGGCCAGGTCGATCAGGTCAGGCATCGGAAGATCATTGTGCGTCAGCTTGACGTCGATTGCGGGTCGGCACGCAACCTGAGCATGGCCAACACCGCAATCGCCAATACCAGCAATACGGCGATGATCCCCATTTGCCAGACTGGCCCGCAATCGGCGAGCCGCAGGCTGCCTCCGGCGCAGGACTCTATATATCCGAAGATGAAATTCTGATTACTCATGCGCTCTGCCCTGTATGACTGCCAACAACGGGGGCTCGTTGACGGGATAAATTCTACGCGTTCGCCGTCTGCCCCGTCTTTTGATCCAGCATGGACCACCGCTCAAATTTCGCCGCCAGCAACTTTTCTATCGCCACCACCCGCTCGCGGTCGGCCTTCAGTTGCGCAGCCCCTTGTTTATGGTAATCCGCATTGCTCATGCGCGACGCAAGATCGGACTGCTCCTTTTCCAGCAACTCCAGTTCATTCGGCAACAATTCCAGTTCGCGCTGTTCCTTGAAGCTGAGTTTGACTTTCACCGGGGCGGCAGTGCGTGTCGCGTTTTTTGCAGGCACGGCCTTACCTGCAGGCGCATCCGCCACGACAGGCACCGCACGCTGCATCAGCCAGTCGCTGTAGCCGCCGACATATTCCTTCCAGCGTCCTTCGCCTTCAGCCACCAGTGTCTGCGTCACCACATTGTCGAGAAACGCGCGGTCGTGGCTGACCAGCAACAGCGTACCGTTGTATCCCTGCAGCGTGTCTTCGAGCAGTTCCAGCGATTCGATGTCGAGGTCATTCGTCGGTTCGTCGAGCACCAGCACATTGGCAGGCCGCGCAAACAGCCGCGCCAGCAGCAGCCGGTTGCGCTCGCCGCCCGAGAGCAGGGTGACTTTGGCCTGCGCGCGCTGCGGCGGGAACAGGAAATCAGACAGGTAACTCATCACGTGTTTGCGGCCATCCGCCGTCTCCACCCAGTCCGAGCCGGGGCTGATGGTTTCAACCAGCGTGCGCTCGGGATCCAGCTGTTCGCGCAACTGGTCGAAATAGGCAATCTCCTGCTTGGTGCCCAGACGCACCTCGCCGGCATCCGGCGCGAGTTGGCCGAGAATAATTCTGATCAATGTCGATTTGCCCGCGCCGTTGGCGCCGATCAGGCCGATGCGGTCACCGCGCAGGATGCGCAAATTCAGATCATTAATCAGCGGTTTGCCGTCATAACCCTTGCGCACATCGGTCAGTTCAGCGACCAGCTTGCCCGATCGCTCGCCGGCATCCAGCGCCAGCTTGACGTTGCCGATACGCTCGCGCCGCGCGGCGCGCTCGACGCGCAATGTTTCCAGCCGCCGCACCCGGCCTTCATTGCGGGTACGCCGCGCCTTGACGCCTTGACGGATCCACACCTCCTCCTGCGCCCAGAATTTGTCGAAACGGCGGCTGGCTTTTTCTTCCTCGGCCAACTGGTCGGCCTTGCGCGCCTCATACGCGGCGAAATTGCCCGGATACGAACGCAGCAGCCCGCGGTCGAGCTCGACAATGCGCGTGGCGACACGATCCAGAAAAGCGCGGTCGTGGGTGATGACGATCACGGATTTGATCTGGCCCTTGAGCAGCAGATCTTCGAGCAGTGTGATGCCGGCAATGTCGAGATGGTTGGTCGGCTCGTCGAGCAGCAGTAAATCGGGCTGCATTGCCAATGCCAGCGCCAGTGCAGCGCGTTTGCGCTCGCCGCCGGAGGCGGTCTGCGGCAGGCTGGCTTCATCCAGCCCGAAGCGGTGCAGATACTCAAACAGCCGTGCATCCGCACGCCAGCGTTGGCGATCATCGTGGATGTCTTCAAGATGGCCGCGTGCGGTCAGGCTGGCGTGCAATGAAATGGCATCCGGCAGCAGCGGCTCCTGCTCGACCATCACCACGCGCAAGCCGTCCTGGCGGCGA
>JANNHN010000415.1:0-1577 GCA_031404395.1 Betaproteobacteria bacterium | reverse complement strand
TACGGCGGTACCGTTACCGGGAAATCCGTCGTCGGCTGGCAAAAAGGCCTGCAGGTGAAAGGTGACTACACGGTCAATGCCATCGAACTGCGCGACCTGGTGCCGCTGTTTTCCCCGGGAACCAGGCTGAGCGGGCGTTTGACGGCAAAGCCGGTGTTCTCGGCGAATGCGCCTGATGCGGATCAGATGGTGAAAGCGCTGAAACTGAATACGCCATTCGATATCCGCGACGGTGTACTGCAGGGCATCGATATTCAGAAAGCCGCGACCAACCTGATTGCCAAAGACAGCAGCGGTCAGACGCGCTTCGACACCTTGTCGGGGCATTTTGCGATGGAGCGCGGCACTCAACGCATCACCGATCTGAAAGTGGCATCCGGCTCGCTGGCCGCAGACGGCAACGTCACCATTGCACCGAACAAAGATCTCTCGGGACGCATCAACGCGCAGGTCAAGGCGGGATCACTGGCTGCGGCCACGGTACCTCTGAACATCAGCGGCACGATCAATGAGCCACGGGCGCTGCCTACCGGGGCGTCGATGGCGGGTGCTGCAGTGGGTACGGTAATCCTCGGGCCGGGTGTCGGCACTACGGTAGGCGCCAAGGTCGGCAACTGGGCTGAGGGACTGTTCGGCGGCGACAAGGACAGCGCCAAAGACAAAAAGAAATAGCCGGCGCGCAGGCCGGCTATTGTCTATTGTCGGGGATGCGCCTGACTCAGCGCTGCACCAGTACCTTGGCGATGGCCTCGGCGACGTAGTCGATGTTCTTCGAATTCAGCGCCGCGACACAGATGCGGCCGCTGTCGAGCGCGTAAATCGAATACTCTTCGCGCAGCTTGCGCACCTGATCCTTGGTCAGACCGGAGTAGGAGAACATGCCGCGCTGCTCGGCGATGAATCCCATATCGAAATCCGCGCGCAGCGCGCGAATTTTATCGACGAGCTGACGGCGCATGACTTTGATCCGGTCACGCATCGCGCTCAGTTCCTTTTCCCACAGCACTCGCAGTTCCGGCGTAGTGAGTACTATTACGACGGCCTGACCACCGTGGGTCGGCGGGTTGGAATAGTTGGTGCGGATTACGCGCTTGAGCTGGCTCAGCGTGCGTGCGGCTTCTTCCTTGCTGGCAGTAACGATGCTCAATGCACCGACGCGTTCGCCATACAGCGACAGCGATTTGGAGAACGAGCTGGCAACGAACAGCGCCGGAAACTCCGTGGAAAAGCGCCGGACAACCGCCGCGTCTTCTTCCAGCCCGTCGGCAAAGCCCTGATAGGCCAGGTCGAGAAACGGCACCAGTTCGCTCTGCTTGACCACGGTGAGGACCTGTTCCCATTGGGCTGCGGTCAGGTCAATGCCTGTGGGGTTGTGGCAGCAGGCATGCAACACCACGATGCTGCCCTTGGGCATTGCCCTGAATGCTGCCAGCATCGCGTCAAACCGGACACCATTGGTGGCGGCGTCATAGTAGGGATAGGTTTTTACCGTGAAGCCGGCATATTCAAAAACAGCACGATGGTTTTCCCAGCTCGGATCGCTGATGTAGAGGTCGGCGCCGGGATTGAAGCGGCGC